>NZ_JBMIOP010000167.1:0-34207 GCF_049197365.1 Mycobacterium sp. THU-M104 | reverse complement strand
CGGCGTCGAGTTCGGCGCCGTCGCGGATCTTCTCCAGGTGCGGCCATTCGCCCTTGACGTGTCCGAACAGGGTCTCGATCCAGGCCTGGTCTTGGGGCACTCCGGGTCTTCCGAACTGGCGGGCGATTGCCACGCCGGCCAGGAACTCGCGGGTGGTGTGTGAGCGCATTTGCGGGCCGTTGTCACTGATCGCCAGTAGCAGTGGCCGCTCGCCGTCGGCGATGGCCCGGTCGATGACCTCGGCGTCGCCGTCGACGAGAGCCTTGACGAGCGTGTCAGTGGCGGCCAGGTCGGCGGCGTGCCACAGGTCCTCGTGTTCCAGGGCGCGGGAAAAGGCGATCTTGACCTGGGTGGAGGATTCCTCGGCCGAGCACACCGTGGTGATCCACTTGCGGGAGACGATGTCGATGATCGCGACCGCGGCGCGTTGAGCACGCGGGAAGTGCGTGAAGTCGTAGCCCCAGATCCGGTTCGGTTTCCATTCCAGCCAGTCCGGCCACGGCTTGCGCGGCGTGGGTTCGCGAGGCGGATTCCCAAACAGCACAAGCTGTTTGGCCAGCAGCACGCGTTGCAGCGTGGACGGTGACACATGAACCGCACCGATCCGTGACCCGCGGTGCGCGAGCTTACGGTGCGACCGGTCGGTCTGACCCCACTGCTTGAACAACTCCACGATCGCGTCGGCCTCCCACTCGAGCAGACCGTGCAGAGGGTTGCCGCCCGGCGGGGCGTCGTCCAGCGGTTCGCCGGCGGTGCGGCGCGCGGCCCAACGGGCCACCCGCGTGTCGTCCGCGTCCAGTACCCGACACGCCGACCGGGCCGACCAGCCGTGCACCACCGCGTGATCGACCAGGTCGCAGATGCCGGCCTTGACAGATGCCTCCACACGCGCCGGGACTGGGCCGACGGTCAGTCCCGGCGCGATTTTCCCCGGTACAGATGAAGCTCCACCGCCTGCGCGGTGATTGTGGCCTGCAGCTGCTCCAGCTCCGCCCTGGCCTCCTCCAACTCGACCTGCTCGGCGCTCTTGCCCGGACGTCCCGGTGTCGCCGACAGCGCCGCCAGGGCACTCTCCTTCGCCGACCGGCAGATCGTCGTCACCGTGGTGCGGTCGACCCGCGAACAACTCCCACTTCTCGCTCGGCGGCAGCACCCGCCGCGGTTTGCGTCCCTTTTCCACCGGGCCAGCAGACGACATGACAATCCTCCAGACGTGTCCGACACGCCCACATCTGGCTGGGTATTTTTTGCCGCTCCTGCCGCATTAACTCAGACGCAAAACAAGGCTAAGTACGCTCAGAGCAGCCGCAGGGCTCGCTGCGGGTTGCGCGAAGGACATCGATCAGCGCAAAAGAGCAGCCCCCGGTCACAAAGCGGCGCCGACCACCACGCTTGAAGAAACATTCTGGCATGCTGCGCATCTGGGGGTGCGAGTGCCGAAAATTTACTAGTACGCTAACCAATAGCGTACGATTCAGATATGACCCAGCTCGTGCCGGAGATCGACCCGCTGGCCCTCGAGCAGCAGGTATGTTTCGCGCTGAGCATCACCAACCGCGCCGTCCTGGCCGTCTATCGGCCGCTGTTGGAGCCGCTGGGGCTCACTCACCCGCAGTACCTGGTGATGCTCGCGCTCTGGGATCACCGGAAGGAATCATCGGGGCGGCAGAAACCGTTGGTAGTCAAAGAGATCGCGGCCATTCTCCAGTCGGATTCGGCCACACTTTCGCCCATGCTCAAACGCCTGGACGCGCTCGGGCTGATCACGCGCAGCCGAAACCCCGCCGACGAACGCTCCACCGCGGTGGAACTCACCGACCGTGGCATAGACCTGCGTCGACGCGCGCAGGAAGTCCCGTCCGCCGTCGTCGCACGTCTGGGTGTCGACATGGGCGAACTTGCCCACCTGCACCAGGTGTTGACCCGGATCAACTCCGCGGCCCTGGCCGCCGGAGCTTTACCGTCCTGAAATCCTCGCCCCTAGGAGCCACGATGGCCAGCGACAAACCCAACCCGTTCCAATACATCGCCTACTCGTACGGCCGGTGCCTGCCGGATTCGATGCGCGCCTGGGTCGCCGACGACCTGGCGGGCAGAGGCGCCGTGCGCCGGCACATGATCCGCTGGGCGATACCACCGCTTGTCGTCCTTGCCCCGTTCTGGCTACTACCGGCTTCGCTGTACGTGCACACCGAGATGACCGTGCCGGTCTACATCTGGGCCCTGCTGGTTTCGCTTGCCCTGAACAAGGTCTGGCGTCGGCACCGGCTGGCGCAGCACGGCCTCGACCCGAACCTCGTCGATGCGCTCAAGCACGAGAAACAAGCGCAGATGCACGACGACTACGCCCGCCGTTACGGACCGCGACCCGAATCGGCCGCGTGGCAGGCCAACAGCAACCCCTTCAACTGACCACTCCCGCGGGGCCGTTCACCGCGACGAGGTCGTCGGCGTGCACCGCGGGCCGGCGCATATCGTCGGGCAGCACCGAGGTCGAGCGGCCCATCATCGCGGCCAGTTCGGAGGCGTCGTAGGCGACCACGCCGCGGGCCACCACCGCCGCATCCGGGTTGCGCAATTCGACGACGTCGCCCGCGTAGAACCTCCCCGACACCGCGATGACCCCGGCGGCCAGCAGCGAACGGCGCTGGCTCACCACCGCCCGCACCGCCCCCTCGTCGAGGGTCAGCGTGCCGGCGGCCTCGGCGGCATAGCGCACCCAGAACCGGCGGGCCGACATGCGATGGGGCCGGGCGACGAACACCGTACCGGCCGATGCGTCGGTCAGCGCGGTCGCGGCATCGGACGCGGCGGCCAGCAGCACCGGGACCCCGGCATCGGCGGCCAGCAGGGCCGACGACATCTTCGACACCATTCCGCCGGTGCCCAGGTGGCTGCCCGGGCCGGCGATCACGCCGTCCAGATCCGCCGCGCCGGACACCTCCGGAATGAACCGCGCGCCCTGGGTCTTGCGGGGGTCGGCGTCGTAGAGGCCGTCGATGTCGGACAGCAACACCAGCGCCTCGGCGCCCACCAGGTGGGCCACCAGTGCCGACAGCCGGTCGTTGTCTCCGAACCGGATCTCGTTGGTGGCCACCGTGTCGTTCTCGTTGACGATGGCCACTGCGTGCAGGGCCCGCAGCCGGTCCAGGGTGCGCTGGGCGTTGGTGTGCTGGGCCCGCATCGAGATGTCGTGCGCGGTCAGCAACACCTGCCCGACGGTGCGACCGTGCCGGGCGAACGCCGCGCTCCACGAACTCACCAACGCGACCTGCCCGACGCTGGCCGCCGCCTGCTTGGTCGCCAAATCCTTTGGGCGCCTTGACAGGCCGAGCGGCTCGATGCCCGCGGCGATGGCGCCCGAAGACACGATGACGACATCGGTACCGGCCTTCATGCGCGCCTCGATGGCATCGGCCAGTCCGGCCAACCGGCCGGCGTCGAACACACCGGACGGTGTGGTCAGCGCGTTGCTCCCGACCTTGACCACCAGGCTGCGGGCGGACCGGATGGCCGCGCGATGCTCGCTCACGCGCCGTCAACGGGGTCGTGTTCACGCCGGCGACGGCGGGCGGCCTTGCGTTCGTCGGCGCCGACGCGCCCGGTACGCTCCAGTCGCGCGTCGGTGCCCCTCCCGGACATGGGTATCTGTCGCCCGGCGGGCGTTTGCGGCTCCCAGTCGAACGTCATCTCACCGATCGTCACCGCGCACCCGGGCCGGGCGCCCAGCCGCAGTAGTTCGTCTTCGACACCCAGGCGCGCCAGGCGGTCGGCGAGATAACCGACGGCCTCGTCGTTGTCGAAATTGGTCTGGCCGATCCAGCGCTCGGGCCGGGCCCCGGTGACGACGAACCCATCATGCCCGTCGGACTCCACCATGAAGCCGCTGTCATCGACGGGAACCGGCCGGATGACCGGCCGGCGCGCCACGACGGGCGGCAGGGAGTCGCGGTACGCCGAGATCTTCTGCCACAGCCCGAAGATCAACGGCGGCAAACCTTCCCGGGTGACCGTGGATACCAGGAACACGGGCCAGCCCCGCTCGGCGATCTCGTCGCGGACGAACTCGGCCAGCTCGCGCGCCTCGGGCACGTCGATCTTGTTGAGCACCACCGCACGGGGACGCTCGGCGAGGTCGCCGAGCGCAGCGTCCCCCTGCAACGTGGGCGTGTAGGCGGCGAGTTCGGCTTCCAGCGCGTCGATATCGGACACGGGGTCGCGACCCGGTTCGGCAGTGGCGCAGTCCACCACGTGCACCAGCACCGCGCACCGCTCGATGTGCCTCAGGAAGTCCAGGCCCAGACCGCGGCCCGCTGACGCGCCCGGGATCAGGCCGGGCACGTCGGCGACGGTGAACGCGTGCTCGCCGGCCGAGACCACGCCGAGATTGGGGACCAGCGTGGTGAACGGATAGTCAGCGACCTTCGGCTTGGCCGCCGAGATCACCGAGACCAGCGAGGATTTCCCGGCCGACGGGAACCCGACCAGCCCGGCGTCGGCGACCGTCTTGAGCTCCAGCGTCAAGTCGCGCGACTGACCGGGCTCGCCGAGCAACGCGAAGCCGGGGGCCTTGCGGGCGCGTGACGCCAGCGCGGCGTTTCCCAGACCGCCGCGGCCGGCGGCGGCCGCCTCGAAACGGGTGCCCACCCCGACCAGGTCGGCCAGGAGCCGTCCGTTCTCGTCCAGCACGACGGTGCCGTCGGGAACCTTGACCTCCAAGTCCTCGCCGGCCGCCCCGTCCCGGTTGCTGCCCATCCCCTGCTTGCCGGACGGCGCGGTGATGTGCGGCCGGAAATGGAAATCCAGCAACGTATGGACGCCGGCGTCGACGACGAACACGACACTGCCGCCGCGGCCACCGTTGCCGCCGTCGGGACCACCCAGCGGCTTGAATTTCTCGCGGCGGACCGACGCGCAGCCGTTACCGCCCGAGCCCGCCCGCGTGTGGACGACGACACGATCGACAAACCGGGGCATCGAAGATCCTCTCACCTACCCCAGCAACCGGTTGACCCGAGATCGACGTTTCGCACAAGTGCGAGTGACCTTCTGCGAAAATCGATTTCGCGTGCCGACTGCCCGGGAAAGCCAGGCGTCCGCCCGCTAGGCCTCCACCACGATGCTGACCGTTTTGCGGCCGCGCTTGACCCCGAACTCGACCGCGCCGGACTCCTTGGCGAACAGCGTGTCGTCGCCGCCACGCCCCACGTTGACGCCCGGGTGGAACTTGGTGCCGCGCTGGCGGACCAAGATTTCGCCGGCCTGGACGACCTGGCCGCCGAACCGCTTGACGCCCAGCCGCTGAGCTTGTGAGTCGCGGCCGTTGCGTGAGCTGGATGCACCCTTCTTGTGTGCCATGACTGCCGCCTTCGCTATTTGATTCCGGTGACCTTGAGGACCGTCAGCTGCTGACGGTGCCCCTGGCGCTTGTGGTAGCCGGTCTTGTTCTTGAACTTGTGGATACGGATCTTGGGACCCTTGGTGTGCTCGAGCACCTCGCCGGTCACCGCGACGTTGGCGAGCTCAGCGGCGTCGGTGGTGACGGTGGCGCCGTCGACCACGAGGGCGACCGGCAGAGACACCTGGGCGCCCGGCTCGGACTCGAGTTTCTCGACTTTGACCACATCCCCGACGGCGACCTTGTACTGCTTGCCGCCCGTCTTGACGATTGCGTACGTCGCCATCGTTGCTCCTGCCTCTTTCTCGCCTCTGCTCAGAAACGCTTCGCGCGCATGCCACCGGCGGCGTGCGTGGTGGGTCTGGGGTGCGGGTCCGTGCCGATCGCCCGGAAGGCCCGCTCAAGCGGAGCCGGTCTGCCCGCCCCGCCCCGCGACAACTGCCCAAGGTTACGTGACCAGCGGCTACAGGGTCAAACCGGACGCACTTTCCCGTTCAGTCCAGCTGGATCGGCGGGCCGGCCGGCCGGCCCGCCGCGCGGCGCCGGCGTGGCCGGCCGGCAACCCACGCGGTGTCATGGTCGTCGGGGTCCGACCCCGCGTCGACGTCGGCGGAGTCCAGATCCTCGTCTTCGTCATCCATGTCGAGATCGTCGTCACCGCCGAGGTCGTCCTCCTCGTCGAGGTCCTCCTCCTCGTCGAGGTCGTCCTCGTCGTCGAGGTCTTCGTCGTCGCCGTCACCGTCGAAGTCCTCCTGGTCCATGTCTTCCGGGCCGGACGCGCCCTGCTCCTCGGCATCTCCGTCGAGCTCGTCGCCGGACTCGTCGGACTCGTCGTCGTCGCGCGCAGCACCGGTCGAGGACCCCGCCGCCATCGCCTTGAACATCGGATGCTCACCGGGAGCATGCACGGGCACCTTGGCCACGGCGGGCTGGCCGGCGGGCTCTTCGGACCGGTTCTTCTTCGATCGTTTGCCCCGCCGACCGCCGGGTTCGGATTTGCGGCCGTTCGGTGGCGCCGAGTCGACCGGATCGGCATGCAGCAGGATGCCCCGGCCACCGCAGTGCGGGCAGGAGCTGGAGAACGCCTCGACGAGCCCGGTTCCCAACCGCTTGCGGGTCAGCTGCACCAAGCCCAGGGAGGTCACCTCGGACACCTGGTGGCGGGTGCGGTCTCGGGCCAGCGCTTCGGTCAGCCGGCGCAGCACAAGGTCGCGGTTGGACTCGAGCACCATGTCGATGAAGTCGATGACCACGATGCCGCCGACGTCGCGCAACCGCAGTTGGCGGACGATCTCCTCGGCCGCCTCCAGGTTGTTCTTGGTGACCGTCTGCTCGAGGTTGCCCCCGGACCCGGTGAATTTACCGGTGTTGACGTCGATCACCGTCATCGCCTCAGTGCGGTCGATCACCAGTGTGCCGCCCGAGGGTAGCCACACCTTCCGGTCCAGCGCCTTGGCCAACTGCTCGTCGATGCGATGCACCGCAAAGACGTCCGGGCCCTCGGCGCTGGCGGGCTCATATTGGGTCAGCTTCGAAACCAGTTCGGGCGCAACGGAGTCGACATACTCGTTGATGGTCTTCCACGCCTCGTCACCAGAGACGATCAGGCCGGAGAAGTCCTCGTTGAACAAGTCACGGATGACCTTGACCAGAACGTCGGGCTCTTCGTAGAGTGCGACAGCCGCGCCGGCGGCCTTCTGCGTGGTTTCGACCGCCTTGGCCTCGATTTGCTTCCAGCGTTCCTGAAGACGCGTGACGTCTTTGCGGATCTCCTCCTCTTTGACGCCCTCGGACGCGGTGCGAATGATGACCCCGGCGTCCGACGGAACCACCTCTCGCAGGATGTCCTTGAGCCGCTGGCGCTCCGTGTCGGGCAGCTTGCGGCTGATCCCCGTCGACGACGCGCCCGGCACGTAGACCAGGAAGCGCCCTGCCAGCGACACCTGCGTGGTGAGCCGCGCACCCTTGTGTCCGACCGGGTCCTTGCTGACCTGGACCACGACGTAGTCACCGGGTTTGAGGGCCTGTTCGATCTTGCGGTCGGAGCCGCCGAGCCCCGCCGCCTCCCAGTTGACCTCCCCAGCGTAGAGCACGCCGTTGCGGCCACGACCAATGTCGACGAAGGCCGCCTCCATAGACGGCAGCACGTTCTGCACGATTCCGAGGTAGATGTTGCCCACCAGCGATGCCGACGAAGCCGACGTCACGAAATGCTCGACGAGGATCCCGTCCTCGAGCACCGCGATCTGTGTGTACCGCGCCCCCGGGTGCGGCGGTTCGTCGCGAACCCGGTCACGCACCACCATGACCCGCTCGACGGCCTCGCGGCGCGCCAGAAACTCGGCTTCGGTCAGTACCGGTGGGCGACGCCGTCCCGCGTCGCGTCCGTCACGGCGCCGTTGCCGTTTTGCTTCCAGCCGGGTCGAGCCGTCGATACCTTTGATCTCGGTGCCGGCAGTGCCGTTGCCGGAACCGTCGGAGGCGCCGCTCCTGCCGCCGCGTGAAGGACGCTCGTGCACCACCGTGTTCGGCGGGTCGTCGGGCGACGCAGACTCGTCGTTGTCATCGCCCGATCCCGATTTGCGGCGCCGGCGGCGGCGGCGGCGGCGGGTGCCGCCCTCCGCCGAACCGTTCTCGTCATCACCGGAGTCGGTGTCCTCGGAGTCGTCGTCGCCGTCCGAGTCTGAGGCGCCACCGGCCTCCCCGTCGTCACCGGAGTCGCCTTGGCCGTCGGGCCCACCCTGCTCACCGCGACCGCGGCCACGGCCTCGGCGGCCACGGCGGCGCCGCCGGTTGGCCGGCCTGTCGGTCTGCTCGTCGTCGTCGTTGTCGTCGGAGTCATCCGAATCGCCTTCGTCGCCTTCGCCGCCTTCGTCGGCCTCTACCAGTTGCGGTGCGACGAACAGGGGCATGTAATGCGGACGGTCGAGAAGGGTTTCATCCCTTTGCGTACTTGCGGCGACTGCCGCCTTCCCGCCAGCCTCCGGCACCTGCGGGGACAGTGATTCCTCCGTGGATGCCACCACCTCCACCGGGGACTTGGCGAAGAGCAGTTCATGTACCCGCAGCGCGTCCTCACGGTCCACGCCGGACTGCACGTTGCGCATCTGCCCGTCGAGCGCCACGAGCGCGTCGAGCACCTCCCTGTTGCTGGTGCCCAGCGCCCGGGCCAGCTGATGAACCCTCAGCCGGTTCGGTAGGTCCTCCGGCGGCGTCGGTCCGCGTGATGTGTCTGAAGTTGGGGCACCGTCTACCACGTATTCTCCTCAAGCCCCCGGGCGCGTCGTTGCGACGCGGCCACGCGAGGGCTGCGCTATGTGCCCGGGTCACTTCTCCCGGACTTGTCAATGGCCTCGCCCCGAGCGGCTGGTGTCCAACGCACTCGACGCCGTACTGAATGACGACCTGACATGCAGCGCCAAATCACCGAGGGCGATTGTCGCGCTTGTCCAAGTCTTCATCCGGGTGTCTGACGCCGGTCCGGCGACGTTCACCCTCTGTCACTATCCCACATCACGCTGCCGGACCGGTGCCCCCGAGCTTTCGGACCGCTACGCGTCGGGAAACCAGAGTGCTATCTCGCGTGTGGCCGAATCGGCCGAATCCGAGCCATGAACCAGGTTGAACTGCGTTTCCAGACCGAAATCGCCCCGGATCGTGCCCGGCGTGGCCTTGTCCACCGGATCGGTGCCACCGGCGAGTTGGCGAAACGCGGCGACTGCCCGCGGTCCTTCCACGAGTGCGGCCACCACCGGTCCGGAGGTGATGAATTCAAGCAAGGAGCCGAAGAAGGGTTTGCCTTCGTGTTCGGCGTAATGCCGGGCGGCCAGCTCCTTGTCGATACGGCGAAGCTCGAGTGCCGCGATGGTGAGGCCTTTTCGCTCGATGCGGTTGAGGATCTCGCCGACCAACCGCCGTTCGACGCCGTCGGGCTTGATCAGTACCAGGGTCCGTTCGGTCACTTTGCAGATCGTACAGAGCGAGGAGACGATCACTGCGGCGGCAGCCCGCGGGTCTGCCGCCGCCGCACCTCGGCGCGCAAATAGGCGATCAGCGCCCATACGCCGGCAAAAACCATCCCGATGAACCCGATCCCCGGGTAGACCAGGACGCCGCCGAGCAGCACCACCTGCACGCCGAGATCGGCCCAGATCGCCCAGGGCCGGCGCTGCACCCCGGCGAGCAGCACCAGCAGCGCCGCCAGTCCGACCAGGTATCCCAGCGACACCGCAGTGAACCCGGTCCCGACCATGCCGACGACCGGTATCGCCAGCAGGACCACGATCGACTCCAGGATCAGCGTCGCGGCCATCACCGCGCTGAGTCCCTTCCACGGGTCGGGCTGTGGGTTTGGGGGGGCCTGCCCGGTCATTCAGGATCACGCCCGAACAGGGTCCGCGCGGCCCCGGCCGTGACGACCGAGCCGGTGACGACGATCCCCGTGCCGGAGAACGCCTCGCCTTCGCCCCGCGCCTCCCCCCCCGAGGATGCGTCGTCGACCAGGGCGGTGGCGACGTCGATGGCATCGCGCAGGTTCTCGGCGGTCACCACCCGATCCGGCCCGAACGCCTGACGCGCCGCCGACGCCAGCGACTCGACATCCAAAGCGCGCGGCGACCCATTGTGGGTCACGACGACGGAATCGAACGCCGGCTCCAGCGCGGCGAGGATGCCGTCCACGTCCTTGTCGGCCAGCACGCTGAGCACACCGACCAGATAGCGGAAGTCGAACTCGCCGTCCAGACTCCGCGCCAGCGCGGCGGCACCGGCCGGATTGTGGGCGGCATCGATGAACACCGTGGGCGCGCTGCGCAGGCGTTCCAGGCGGCCCGGGCTGGTGACGGCGGCGAACCCTGCCCGGACAGCGTCGACGTCGAGCTGACGCTGCGCGCCGGCGCCGAAGAAGGCCTCCACCGCGGCGAGCGCCACCGCGGCGTTGTGGGCCTGGTGCTCGCCGTGCAGCGGCAGGTAGACGTCGGAATACACTCCGCCCAGCCCCTGTATCTGCAGCATCTGCCCGCCGACGGCGACCTGGCGACCAAGCACCGCGAACTCGGAGTCCTCCCGGGCCACGGCGGCATCGGCCCGCACAGTCTGGGCCAGCAACACCTCCATCGCGTCGGGAACCTGACGCGCGATGATCGCGACGGTGTCGGGCCCCCCGTCGGGTGCCCGGATGATGATGCCCGCCTTCTCCCCTGCGATCGCAGCGATGTCGTCACCGAGATAGTCGACGTGGTCGATGCCGATCGGGGTGATCACGGCCACCGGCGCGTCGATCACGTTGGTGGCGTCCCAACGACCACCCATGCCCACCTCGATCACCGCGACCTCGACCGGCGCATCCGCGAATGCGGCGAACGCCATGGCGGTGAGCACCTCGAACTTGCTCATGGCCGGACCACCGGTGGACTGGGACTGGGTGTCGACCATCTGGACGTATGGCTCGATCTCCCGGTAGGTCGCCACGTACTGCGCCGGGCTGATCGGCCTGCCGTCGATGGCGATGCGTTCGACCGCCGACTGCAGGTGCGGGCTGGTGGTGCGGCCGGTGCGCTGCTGCAGCGCGGTCAGCAGGGCGTCGACCATGCGCGCCACCGAGGTTTTGCCGTTGGTGCCCGCGATGTGGATCGACGGGTAGCTCTTCTGCGGCGAACCCAGCAGGTCCAACAGCGCGCTGATCCGGGTCAGGCTCGGTTCGATCTTCGTCTCCGGCCAGCGTTGGTCCAGCAGGTGCTCCACCTGCCACAGCGACGCGATCTCGTCCGGGGTGGGCGCCGCGTCGCCGGCCGGTACCCACTCGGGCTGTTCCGTCATTGCAGCGCGGCCAGCCGAGCGGTAATCCGCTCGGCTTCCTCACCGGCCACCCGCTCGCGGTCGCGGATCTTGTCGACGACGGTCTGCGGAGCTTTGGCCAGGAACTCGGCGTTCTGCAGTTTCGCGGCGGTTGAGGCAAGCTCCTTGTGCGCTGCGGCCAGATCCTTTTCGAGGCGCCGGCGCTCGGCGGCGACGTCGATGGTGCCGGAGGTGTCGAGTTCGACGACGTGGACGTCTTCCATGCCGGAGCCCAGCGAAACCTCGAGTGACGCCGAGGGACTGAACCCGGGACCGGGAGGGGTCAGCGAGGTCACGGCCCGCACTTCCGCGCTCAGCTCTCCGCCACCGGCCAAGCGGGCCGGCACCTTCTGCCGATCCGCCAGACCCTGGTCGCTGCGGAACCGCCGGATTTCGGTGACGAGTTTCTGCCTGTCGCCGATCCGTTGCGCCGCAATCGGATCCAGGGCGATACCCGAGGGCTGCGGCCACTCGGCAATCACCAGCGACTCCCGGTTGGTCAGGGCCTGCCACAGCGCCTCGGTGACGAACGGGATCACCGGATGCAGCAGTCGCAGCAGCGTATCGAGCACCGCGGCCAACACGGCGGTGGTATGCGTGAGGCCGTTGGCAAGCTGCACCTTCGCCCACTCGACGTACCAGTCGCAGAATTCGTCCCAGGTGAAGTGATAGAGCGCCTCGCAGGCCCGGCCGAACTCGTAGCCGTCGAACGCCGAATCCACCTCGGCGCGAACCTCCTCCAGCCGTCCCAAGATCCAGCGGTCGGTGTCGGTGAGGTCGGCCGGGTCCGGCAGCGGAGCCGGGTTGGCGCCGTTGAGTAGCGCAAACCGGGTGGCGTTGAACAACTTGGTGACGAAGCTGCGCGAGGCCCGTACGGCATCTTCTCCGACGGCCAGGTCGCCGCCGGGGCTGGCGCCGCGGGCCAGCGTGAACCGCAGCGCGTCGGCCCCGAACTTCTCCACCCAGTCCAGCGGATCGATGACGTTGCCCTTGGACTTGCTCATCTTTCGCCCGGCTTCGTCGCGGATCAGGCCGTGCAGGAAGACGTCGGTGAACGGCACCTGCGGTCCGCGACGGCCACCGAGGGTGAGGACGTCGTCGCCGCCGACGAAGGTGCCGAACATCATCATCCGGGCCACCCAGAAGAACAGGATGTCGTATCCGGTCACCAGAACGCTTGTCGGATAGAACTTTTCCAGCTCCGGGGTCTTCTCCGGCCAGCCCAGCGTGGAGAACGGCCACAGCGCCGAGGAGAACCAGGTGTCCAGCACGTCGGGGTCCTGTTCCCAGCCCTCCGGGGATGTCTCGTCGGGACCGACACACACCTGCTCGCCGTCGGGCCCGTACCAGATCGGGATGCGGTGCCCCCACCACAGCTGCCGCGAGATGCACCAGTCGTGCATGCCGTCCACCCAGGCGAACCAGCGCGGCTCCAGGCTGGCCGGATGAATCACGGTGTCGCCGTTGCGGACCGCATCGCCGGCGGCCTTGGCCAGCGATTCGACCCGGACCCACCACTGCAACGACAGGCGCGGCTCGATCGGCTCGCCGCTGCGCTCGGAATGCCCGACGCTGTGCAGATAGGGGCGCTTCTCCTCGACGACCCGGCCCTGGGCCGCCAGCGCTTCCCGCACCGCGACGCGCGCTTCGAAGCGGTCCATGCCGTCGAATTGTGTTCCGGTGCCGGCGATCCGGCCGCTGGTGTCCAGGATGGAGATCATCGGCAACTCGTGCCGCAGCCCGATCTCGAAGTCGTTCGCGTCGTGCGCGGGAGTGACTTTGACGGCGCCGGTACCGAATTCGGGGTCCACATGCTCGTCGGCGACGACGATGAGTTGCCGGTCCACGAAGGGGTGCGGCAGCTGGGTACCGACCAGGTGGCGGTAGCGCTCGTCGTCAGGATGGACCGCGATCGCGGTGTCACCCAGCATCGTCTCGACCCGGGTGGTGGCGACCACGATGTGGGGTTTCGAGTCGTCCGGCGAGCCGTACCGGAACGACACCAGCTCGCCCTCGACGTCGAGATAGTTGACCTCGAGGTCCGAAATCGCCGTCTGCAGCACCGGCGACCAGTTGACCAGCCGTTCGGCCCGGTAGATCAGCCCGGCGTCGTAGAGCCGCTTGAAGATGGTCCGCACCGCCCGCGACAGGCCCTCGTCCATGGTGAACCGGTCGCGGCTCCAGTCCACGCCGTCGCCGAGGCGGCGCATCTGGGCGCCGATGGCGCCGCCCGACTCGCGCTTCCAGTCCCAAACCTTCTCGACGAACAGCTCGCGGCCGAGGCCTTCCTTGGTCGTGCCGTCGACCGCGAGCCGCTTTTCCACCACGCTCTGAGTCGCGATGCCCGCGTGGTCCATGCCCGGCTGCCACAGCACCTCATACCCCTGCATGCGCTTGCGGCGGGTCAGGGCGTCCATCATGGTGTGTTCCAGCGCGTGGCCCATGTGCAGGCTGCCGGTCACGTTCGGCGGCGGCAGCACGATCGAGTACCCGGGACCGGTGCTGGTGGGGTCCGGCGTGAAGTAGCCGGCATCCAGCCACTTCTGGTAGATCAGGCTCTCAGCCGCCCCGGGGTCCCACGATTTGGGCAGGTCGGTCACGGAGTTGCGGCTGGCGGTCACCCGTCAATTCTAGGAAGCGCCGCGCGCCGGCCTGTAGCCGCCCGATTCGGGGCTCCGGACCATAGGGCTGGGGCTCTATCCGAGTCGATCCGTTTGCAGCGAAACGCCGGCGACAGGGAGGCGCGCCAGCAGCGCCTCACCCATCGCGGCCGCGGGCGTCAGGACGCCGCGCAGCTCAGAGAGCTTGTCGCGGTCCATCGCCAGGGCCAGGCCGCACTCCCCCAGCAACACCGAGGTCGCCTTATAGCCGGGGTCACCGCGCTGTTCCATGCGTGCCACATACCGGGCTCCGGCGCTGGTCGTGGTGTAGGTCTCAATCCGGTAGTAGCCGCGCTCGCGCGCGGCGGCGCTGGGGCCGGTCCCCGGCTTGGGCGCGACACGCTCCACCAGCCGGCGCGGCAACAGCCGGAAATAGCGACTGCCCAACCCGAACGTGGCGCCGGCCATCCCGGTGACGACGGCGGACGCCAGCGGCGAGACGACCGGCGACGATCCCACGCTCATGCTCTCGCTGTAGCGGAAGCGGTGACCGTATTCCCAGTCCATCAGGGCGTTGCTACGGCGAACGATCCGGGTGTTGTAGGGCGCCATGACGAAGCCCGCCGTCCAGAGGCCGGCCAGTTCCGGCGCGATCTGGCGGCCACGCCGCCACGGCAGGTCGGGCTGGGGCCCCAGCTCAGGTTCGGCCTGACGATCGGGTGTCAGCGTATAGGGGTCCGCGAGCTGGCGACGGGCGTCGGGATCGGTGGAGGCGGTGTTGAGCACCTCCATCATCGACGCGATGGTGCCGCCGGACAGCCCCCCGGAGAACGACCTCACCACGAGATCGGTGTCGGTGAGCTCACCCGCGCCGGCGCCGCGAACCGCTCGGTACAGCGCGTACACGCTCACGTCGGAGGGGACGGAATCGAACCCGCAGGCATGCACGATGCGAGCGCCGGTGTCCGCGGCTTGTTTGTGGTGCAGGTCGATGCTGTCGCGGACGAACATCGCCTCGCCGGTGAGGTCCGCGTAATCGGTGCCCGCCGCGGCGCAGGCGGCCACAAGCGGCAGACCGTAGCGGGTGTAGGGCCCGACCGTGGTGACGACCACCTGCGTGCGCGCGGCCATCTCGTCGAGCGTCGACGGCGACGAGGCGTCCGCGACCAGCAGCTCCCAAGACCGCGCAGACTCCCCCAGGGTGTCGCGCACGGCACGCAGGCGCTCGGTCGACCTGCCGGCGAGCGCGATGCGGGCCTGCCCGCCCGCCCGCGCCAGATATTCGGCGGTCAGCTTCCCGACGAAGCCGGTCGCCCCGTAGACGACGATGTCGAATTCGCGCGGCGTTGGGGTCACGAATCCCGACGCTACCCGACCGAGGGGCGCTCCGGCTGCCCGCCGATGTTCAATGTCGGGGGCTATGGCGATGTCGGCCGTCAGTCCTCGAGTCGCCGGTCGCAGCTGGTGTCAGCCGCGCCGACCGCAGACCGGCCAGGCGCCGATGCCCTGCGAGTGCAGCACGTTCTCGGCGACCCGGATCTGCTCCTCGCGGCTCGCGTTGGCCGCCGAGCCGCTGCCGCCGTTGGCACGCCACGTGCTCGGCGTGAACTGCAGACCTCCGGAGTAGCCGTTGCCCGTGTTGATCGACCAGACGCCACCCGATTCGCATCGCGCGATGGCATCCCAGTTCACGCTGTACGCCCGGTGCGGCGGCGGCGCATCCGGAGCCGGCGGGGCATCCGGCGGCGGCGGCAGGTTGGGGTCGAAGTCATCGGGCGACGGCGCATCCGGAGCCGGCGGGGCATCCGGCGGCGGCAGGTTGGGGTCGAAGCGCGCGGGAGCAGGGGAAGGCCCGTTCTGGTCCATGCCGCCCGGCTCCGCGGTCGCGGTGGCGACGGGCGGCATGCTGACGAGCGTCCCGGTGATCGCGGCAACGATCAGCGTCTTGCGGGCGTTCTTCACAAGGTGTTCCTTTCGCGGTTTGCGCGCGCCAAAGCAAGCCCACCGAGGTGAGCTCGGGTGCCATGTCTGTGCGGAAGTGGCTCTCTGGGGCGTGCCGTCTCGTTTCGGCACGACAGCGGGGGTTCGCAACTGCCTGGCGGGCTGTCAGCCGCACCGGCCGGGAGGCGGCTGGTGCCGCTCCCACCCCCCGCTCACACGCGGGGCCGTGGATTCAGTTTTGGTTTGCCCTTTACGGGCCGCAACGGAGGTTACGAGAGCCGTTCATGTTTTTCATCTTCAGATAATGGATATCTCGTTCCTATAACGAACCGATCACGGAGTGGTTCGTGAAATGTCTCCGCAGGTCAACCTCGGATTTCGCGCTCCCGTCATCCGCCGTACACCGCGGGCTGAGAGTGACCCTAATCACGCGTAAATTGTGACTCAGACCATGGTATTCGGACGTTTGGCACCGCGCGTTACGGCGACGGGACCGCGATCCGGCACTGCAGTCACCCCCAGCCGGACCACATCGCGCGACCGGATCGACGAAGCATCAGCAAATCACCTGCACAACTGGATCTTTCGCTGCAACGTATTGCCAAAGGCTGAAACCACATCCGAATTGGGCAGCCGAGTTATGTTCCTGGACATAGCTTTTAGATCAGAATGTTTAGGGATCGCTGCGCGATCGCCCGACCACGCGGCGTTCCCGACGAGGGCGAGTCGCGAAAAACAGCGCCGGCGCTGCCGGTGGCCCCCCGTTTTGCCATAAATCCGTGGACCGCTTGCGGGAGCCGCACCGTAACGGCCCCGCCGGACCAATTAACCTCTCCCCCAAATCGCCGTCGCGCCAACGGACTACGATATGGGCGCGGCCCAGCAGGCCATTATCGTTCGAATGGATTTCCGGCGATAATGGCACCCACCGCAGCCCGCGCGGATTGCTGCCCGAATGATAATTTGAATCCGCTGGACGCCAATAAACCGCGAAAGATGCGAATTACCGGCGCGAGCGATGATCCAAGCGCCGCGGGTGAATGGCCCGGCCCGCGGTCGACCGCGCGGCCGAGGGGTCCCCGATGTGGCAGAAGACGGTCCATAACGACCAATTGCGCCGTCGCCGAGACGAATCGCTCAGCGCGCGGCGCGGGCCGGGCGCGGATTGATCAGCCTGCCGTGGGCCACCAGCGATCCGTGTTGCTTGAGGCGCCGAGTGCGGATGTTGACCTCGTAGCCGAGGATCGCCTCGTTCTGCCCGAGTTGCTCGCTGAGGTATCGGTACAGATCGTCGGTGTCTCGACAGATGGCGATCGCCATCAGGTTCTTGGTCCCGCTGACGGCGCCAGCGAAGGCGATGCGGTCGTGTGCCGCGATCAGCTCGCCGCCGCGGTGTAAGTCGCCGGGGGCCACCGTCAGCCAGAGCATGGCGCTGAGCTGGTGGCCGAGCCGCTCGGGCAGCACGTCGACGTCGTAGATCAGAGCGCCGCAGGCTTCCAGTGCCGCGATCCGGGAGGCGGGCCGCACGGGACGCCCCCGGCTTCAGGCCAGCGTCAACTTCGCCTTCGATGACACCGGCACCGTCGCGTCCGGCCGCGCCCACCTGCAGCGCTACTACGGCTTCAATCCCGACTACGCCAAGCTCAACGTCGCCGACATGCTCACCTCGCCGCAGGAGGCGGCGCAGACCGTGGCCGCCTACCGAGACCTGGGCTTCGACGGGCTCGTGTTCCATCCATGCGTGGCCGATATCGACCAGGTCGACCGCCTGGCCGACGCGGTGCTGTGATGCCAACGTGTTTACGACCACCCGGACAAGGTGTGGCGGCGTGGATCAAACGGGCGCGGCGGCGGCCGGTGTCGGGGTTGCTAGGCCAACGCGCGCAGGTCGGCGTCCGTGTTGACGTTGGTCAGTGACCGCGCATCCACCATCACCACACGCTGCGCGTCCGAAGCATCGACCAGGGCGCTCATCCTCCGGGCACCGCCGGCCACCAGGGCATCAGCCCGATCGGCCAGGTCAGTCCGGTACACCGCCGCGAGATAGTGGTCCTGTCCGTCCCACGGCAGCACCACCTCGGCGTCGGTCTCGGTGGCGCGGCGAGCCAGGTCGTCGATGAGTTCGACGGCCAGCAGGGGCATGTCGACGGCGCACACGAAGGCCAGCCGGGCGCCCGCATCCGCCGCCGCGCGCAGTCCGCGAGCGGTCGCCGGCAGTGGTCCCAGACCGCGGAGTTCGTCGCGCACGATGCGAGCCTGCAGCCCGGGCAGCGGCTGCCCCTGCGCGGCCATGACGAAAACCGGCTCGCAGCGCTCTCCGATGACACCGACCACGTGCTCGATCATGGTGGGCGCACCGGATAACCCCGCGGGCCCTGGGACGGGCAGATTGGCCTTGTCGCGACCCATGCGCTGCGATGCCCCGCCGGCGAGTACCACCCCGGCAAGCGACACTGCGTCCGGCATCTGCTCTGCCACCGTTACTCGACGGTCCAGGTGTCGCGCCCGCGCAGCAGCGACTGCAGCGCGGCGAGGTCGGTCGCGGTCGCATCCTGGGCGGCGCGGACCTGCGAGCGTGCCGCGTCGTCGTAGGTGGGCCGGCTGACGTCGCGGAAGACGCCAAGCACGGTGTGGTCGAGGTTCTGGTCGGACAGCCGCGACAGCGCGAAAGCGTACGCGGAGTCGTCGGCGTGCGCGTCGTGCACGACAATCTCCTCGGCCGCCACATCGGCGGTCTTGGCGACGTCGAGACCGAATCCAGACCTCACCGCGCAGTATTCGCCGTTGGCGCCGAACACGATCGGCTCGCCATGGCGGACGTTGATCACCCGCTCCTCGGCGCCCTCCTTGCGCAGCGCGTCGAACGAACCGTCGTTGAAGATCGGACAGTCCTGCAGGATTTCGACCACGGCGGCGCCGCGATGCTCGGCGGCGGCGCGCAGCACCTCGGTCAGCCCGGCGCGGTCGGAATCCAGCGCGCGACCGACGAAGGTCGCCTCGGCACCCAGCGCCAGGGATACCGGGTTGAACGGCTGGTCCAGCGATCCCATCGGTGTCGATTTGGTGACCTTGCCGATCTCGGAGGTGGGCGAATACTGACCCTTTGTCAGCCCGTAGATCCGGTTGTTGAACAGCAGAATGGTGATGTTGACGTTGCGGCGCAGCGCATGGATCAGGTGGTTCCCGCCGATCGACAATGCATCACCGTCACCGGTGACCACCCACACCGACAGATCCTTGCGGGCGATCGCCAGACCTGTCGCGATGGCCGGCGCACGCCCGTGAATCGAGTGGAAGCCGTAGGTTTCCAGATAGTACGGGAAACGGCTGGAGCAGCCGATGCCGCTGATGAACACGATGTTCTCGCGGCGCAGCCCGAGGTCCGGTAGGAAGTTGCGGATGGTGTTGAGGATGACGTAGTCACCACAGCCCGGACACCACCGGACTTCCTGATCGCTGGTGTATTCCTTGGCTTTTTGCGGTTGATCAGTGGTGGGCACGCCCGTGTTCTTGGCCGGCCTCGGAGTCACCCCGAGGTCCGTGCCTGCCAGATTGTTAATGACGTCAGTCACGAGCGCCGCTCTCCCCCGCAAGCGGGCGGTGCCCCCACCTCATCGCTTCGCTCTGCATCGTCGCCGCGCATGTCATACGCTCACTCCCGCCCCGACCGTCGCTGCCGACATCCTGGCGACCGTCGACTTGTCTTGCTCGATTTCGGCCAAGGTTCCGCCCAGCGCAGCGTTGATGAGTCGACTCACCTCGTCGGCCAGGAACGCGACCCCCTGAACCTTGGTGACCGACTGCACGTCCACCAGATACTTGCCGCGTAGCACCGACGCCAGCTGGCCCAGATTCATTTCCGGCGCCACCACCTTCGGGTAATGCCGCAGCACCTCACCCAGGTTCGCCGGGAACGGGCTGAGGTGCCGCAGGTGGGCGTGGGCGACCTTGACGCCCCGGCGCCGCGCCCGTCGGCAGGCTTCCCCGATCGGGCCGTAGGAACTGCCCCACCCGATCAGCAGCAACTCTGCGTCGCCGGTGGGATCGTCGACTTCGAGGTCGGGCACGGAGATCCCGTCGATCTTGGCCTGGCGCAACCGGACCATCAGGTCGTGGTTGACCGGCTCGTAGGAGATGTCGCCCGAACCGTTCGCCGCCTCCAGACCACCGATGCGGTGCTCCAGACCGGGGGTGCCGGGGATGGCGAACTGGCGAGCCAGCGTCCCAGGGTCGCGAGCGTAGGGCTGAAAGGGTTCGCCGGCCTTGGCGTAGGCGTGCGAGATGGGTGGCAGCTGCTCGACGTCCGGAATACGCCACGGTTCCGAGCCGTTGGCGATCGCGCCGTCGGAGAGCACGATCACCGGCGTGTGGTAGGAAACCGCGATGCGCACCGCCTCCAGCGCGGTCGCGAAGCAGTCGGACGGAGTCCGGGGGGCAAGCACCGCCACCGGCGACTCCCCGTTGCGGCCGTACAACGCCTGCAGCAGGTCGGCCTGCTCGGTCTTGGTCGGCAGGCCGGTGGAGGGACCACCCCGCTGAACGTCGATGACGATCAACGGGAGCTCCGTCATCACGGCGAGGCCCAGCGCCTCCGATTTCAGCGACATCCCCGGTCCGGATGTGCTGGTGACTCCGAGCGCTCCACCGTAGGCGGCGCCGATCGCCGCGCAGATGCCGCCGATCTCGTCTTCGGCCTGGAAGGTGATGACGTTGAAGTTCTTGCGCTTGGACAGCTCGTGCAGGATGTCCGACGCCGGCGTGATCGGGTAGCTGCCGAGCACAACGGGAATGTCGGCCAGCCGTCCCGCGGTGACGATGCCGTAAGCAAGCGCGGTATTGCCCGAGATCTGGCGGTATTCGCCCGCCGGCAGGGTCGCGCGCGAAACCTCGTAGGTGGTGCCGAAGGCCTCAGTCGTCTCGCCGTAGTTCCAGCCCGCCTTCAGGGCCAGCACGTTCGCCTCCGCGACGTCGGGCTTGCGGACAAATTTCTCCCGGATGAAATTCTCGCTGGCCTGGATCGGTCGCCCGTACATCCACGACAAAAGGCCCAGCGCGAACATGTTCTTGGCGCGCTGCCCGTCCTTCTTGGATGCGCCGATCGTCTCGAGGGCACCGAGTGTGAGCGTCGTCATCGCAACGGAATGCACCACGTATTCGGACAACTCGCCGGACTCGAGCGGATTGCTGGCGTAGCCCACCTTGGCCAGGTTGCGTTTGGTGAACTCGTCGGTGTTCGCGATCACCATGCCGCCACGCGGGAGGTCGCCGATGTTGGCCTTGAGTGCAGCGGGGTTCATCGCGACCAGGACGTCGGGCCGGTCACCGGCGGTCAGAATGTCGTGGTCGGCGATCTGGATCTGGAAGGAAGAAACCCCGGGCAGCGTGCCTGCCGGAGCCCGGATCTCGGCGGGATAGTTGGGTTGGGTGGCCAGGTCGTTGCCGAAAAGCGCTGCCTCCGAGGTGAACCGGTCACCGGTCAGTTGCATACCGTCGCCGGAGTCACCGGCGAATCGAATGACCACTTGCTCCAGACGCTGGCGGTCGCTCCCCGCCTGAGACGGCCGGCCATAGGAGTCTGATCCGGCTCCGCCGCCGTTGGGATCCACCTCGACGCCTCCCATTTGTTAATCGGATAGGCACTCCGCCGAAGCCATAGGCTACGCGCAGTCGGAGCAGTTAACGCGTCCTCGCGCGATTACGTCACTCGTAATGCCGATTATGGCACCGGAATCCGGGCCACATGACCGTGTTCGACGGCACCCACGTCGCGGTTTTTCCCGAAAAGCCCACCAAAGGCCGTAGTCAGCGGGGTGCCGCGGGGGCGCCGTCGCAAAAATTGTGGGATTTGTCACGTCGGGCGCCTGAAGCCGCGCGCACCGGTTCGAAGAAGTAAGCCAGTACGCCGGTAATGGCTGCGGCCGAAGCGTTTCCGCCATGGTTGAAGGACTCGTTGCGTCCGATACGCCGGGCGAACGATCCCCGCGATACCTCCCACCGCCATGACCAGTCCGTTCGACGCCTGGTCCCAGTGATGGGTCAGCAACAGATAGATCGACAGGTAGGGACCCAGGCCGTCGCGAACGTCCGCAAGCAGGAAGTTCAGCAGATCCAGTGCACGCGCCTGCGAGCGCGGGACCGCCTCACCGTGGTCGGGCACGTGCGCTCACGACCTCACAAATGCGCGGGCACCCCCGCCCGTCCGCGAGTGACAGTCGAGATCAGGCGCTCTTGTCGCGGCGCTCACTGCGCGACGGCTTACGCGGCATGATCGTCGGCAGCACGTTGTCCTGCACAGTCTCCTTGGTCACCACGACCTTGGCGACGTCGTCGCGACTGGGGATGTCGTACATGACCGGCAGCAGGACTTCTTCCATGATGGCCCGCAGCCCTCGGGCGCCGGTGCCGCGGTGGATCGCCTGGTCGGCGATGGCTTCCAGCGCGTCGTCGGTGAGTTCCAGCTCGACGTTGTCCATCTCGAAGAGCCGCGTGTACTGCTTGACCAGCGCGTTCTTCGGCTCCGAGAGGATCTTGACCAACGATTCGCGGTCCAGGTTGGTCACCGAGGCAACCACCGGCAGCCGCCCGATGAACTCCGGGATCAGGCCGAACTTGATCAAGTCTTCGGGCATCACGTCGGCGAAGTGGTCGGTGGTGTCGATCTCGGCCTTGGAGCGGACCTCTGCGCCGAAGCCCAGACCACGCTTGCCGACGCGCTCGTAGATGATCTTCTCCAGCCCCGCGAACGCACCCGCAACGATGAACAGCACGTTGGTGGTGTCGATCTGGATGAACTCCTGATGGGGGTGCTTACGACCACCCTGTGGAGGCACCGACGCCTGGGTGCCCTCCAGGATTTTCAACAACGCCTGCTGCACGCCCTCGCCGGAGACGTCGCGGGTGATCGATGGGTTTTCGCTCTTGCGGGCGATCTTGTCCACCTCGTCGATGTAGATGATGCCGGTCTCGGCGCGCTTGACGTCGTAATCGGCGGCCTGGATCAGCTTGAGCAGGATGTTCTCCACGTCCTCGCCGACGTAGCCGGCCTCGGTCAGCGCGGTGGCATCGGCGATGGCGAACGGGACGTTGAGCATCTTGGCCAACGTCTGGGCCAGGTAGGTCTTGCCGCAGCCGGTGGGCCCCAGCATCAAGATGTTGGACTTGGTCAACTCGACCGGCTCCGACCGGGAATCGCGGTTCTTCTCGCCGGCCTGGATTCGCTTGTAGTGGTTGTAGACCGCAACGGCCAGTGTCCGCTTGGCAGTGTCCTGCCCGACGACGTATCCCTCGAGGAAGTCGCGGATCTCGGCCGGCTTGGGCAGTTCGTCGAGCTTGACGTCGTCGGCGTCGGCCAGCTCCTCTTCGATGATCTCGTTACACAGATCGATGCATTCATCGCAGATGTACACACCGGGACCAGCAATGAGTTTTTTGACCTGTTTTTGGCTCTTCCCGCAGAACGAGCACTTGAGCAGGTCGCCGCCATCTCCGATGCGCGCCATGGTGCTAAGGGCCTACTTCCTGATCGCTGTTCGTCTTGCTGTCCCGTGTGGTAATCCCCGACGCTACCCGCTCGCTCGGGCCTGCCGCGACAATTAGCACCGAATCGCCTCAGTGGTATTCATGTCGTGTCCGTCTGGAAGCAACATATAGGCCGACGATGCCCGTCGCTCGCCCAGACGCGCGGCATATGTCGTGGCGTGTCGCGGTCGTTACCCGACCGAGCCTCAGTGCGAGACCGACCCTGGGTCCGGGTAGCCACCTCCCCGCAGCTGCCCTGCGGACGTTGGCCGCACAAAAACTGAACGCTGCGCTCGCGCCGAGCGTGTTCTCACGACGAGAAGGCGGCCGGAAAATCGCCGTCAGCGCACGTTCGGTGCATCCGCGGGGACCGCACGCGCGGCGGGGCACCGCCGACACGGTCAGGAATTTTGCGCGGAGAGCTTCCGGTACTCGAGAACGGTGTCGATGATCCCGTAGTCCTTGGCCTCTTCGGCGGTCAGGATCTTGTCCCGGTCGGTGTCCTTGCGGATCACCGCGGGGTCCTTACCGGTGTGGCGGGCCAGCGTGGTCTCCATCAGCGTGCGCATGCGTTCGATTTCTGCGGCCTGAATCTCCAGGTCGGAGAACTGGCCCTGGATGACGCCCGACAGTGACGGCTGGTGGATCAGCACCCGAGCGTTGGGCAGCGCCATCCGCTTGCCGGGTGTTCCTGCGGCCAGCAACACCGCCGCGGCCGATGCGGCCTGACCCAGGCACACCGTCTGAATGTCGGCACGCACGTATTGCATGGTGTCGTAGATCGCCATCAGCGAGGTGAATCCCCCGCCGGGCGAGTTGATGTACATGGTGATGTCGCGGTCGGGATCCAGCGACTCCAGCACCAGCAGCTGCGCCATGATGTCGTTGGCCGAGGCGTCGTCGACCTGGACGCCGAGGAAGATGATGCGTTCCTCGAACAGCTTGTTGTAGGGGTTGGACTCCTTGACGCCGAAGCTGGAGTGCTCGATGAATGACGGCAGGATGTACCGCGCCTGGGGTTGGGTCTGAGGGTTCACTGGGCTTCTCCGTTGACGTGGGCGCGGGTGATGATGTGATCGACGAAACCGTATTCGAGGGCTTCGGCGGCGGTGAACCAACGGTCCCGGTCGGAGTCCGCCTCGATCCGCTCGATCGGCTGCCCGGTGAACTCGGCGTTCAACCGAAACATCTCCTTCTTGATGACGGCGAACTGCTCGGCCTGGATGGCGATGTCGGCCGCGCTACCGGTCACCCCGCCCAGCGGCTGATGCATGAGGATGCGCGCGTGCGGAAGCGCGTAGCGCTTGCCCTTGGTGCCGGCCGCCAACAGGAACTCGCCCATCGAGGCGGCCATGCCCATCGCGTAGGTCGCGATGTCACAAGGCGCCAGGACCATGGTGTCGTAGATCGCCATCCCCGCGCTGATCGATCCGCCCGGGGAGTTGATGTACAGCGAGATGTCCTTCGTCGCGTCCTCGGCCGCGAGCAGCAGGATCTGCGCGCACAGTCGATTGGCGATGTCATCGTTCACCTCTGAACCCAGGAAAATGATGCGCTCGGACAGCAAGCGCTCATAGACCGAGTCCGTAAGGTTGAGACCCTGCGAGTTCGAACGCATGTCAGTCACGACTGGGTTACCTGCTTTCTCGAGTTACGTATCAACCGACACTAACCAACCGAGCCCACCGCGTGGCGGTCGTGCTCGCCCTCACCCGGGCACGTTCGCTCAGAGCGTCATAGGCCGGGTCATTCCTGCGTGTCGGCTGCGATCGCCGGCTCGATTTCCGGGATTGAGTCCCCGGCCTCCCCGGCCTCGTCGGTCGGTTCGGCATCCCCTGCAGGCCCGGCCTCGCCGCCCTGCGGGCGCTTGCCGAAGAACTCGCCGGTGTCGATCGTGTTCCCGTCGGTGTCGGTGACCGTCGCGGCCTCGACCACCGCGGCAACCGCCAGACCGCGCCGCACGTCGGCGAACATCGACGGTAGCTGGTTGTTCTCCTGCATGTAGGCGAGCAGCTGCTGCGGCTCGATGCCGTACTGGCGAGACGTGGCGACCAGCCGTTCGGTCAGGTCGTCCTGGCCCACCTCGATCTGCAGGTCATCGGCCAGCGCGTCCAGCAGCAGCTGCCGCTTGACATCCTTTTCCGCGGCCTCGCGGGCCTCGGCCTCGAACTCCTCGCGCGACTTGTCCTGCTGGGCGAGCGCCTCGGAGAGCTTGGCGTCGTCGTGGCCGAGGCTGCTGAGCGCGTTGTGCACGGCGCTTTCGTACTGGGACTGCACGACCGCCTCCGGCAGAGGCACCTCGACCTGCTCGAGGAGCACATCCATCGTGGCGTCGCGAATCTGCTCGGCTTGCCGGGCCCGCTTGGCGCGCTGCACCTGCTCGCGCAGATTCGAACGCAGCTCCTCGATGGTGTCGAACTCGCTGGCCAGTTGTGCGAACTCGTCGTCGGGTTCGGGCAGTTCGCGTTCTTTGACCGACCTCACCGTGACGGTGACCTGAGCGTCCTGACCGGCGTGTTCGCCGGCGGCCAGCGTGGCGGTGAACTCCCGGGACTCGTCGACGGACAGGCCGACCAGTGCGTCATCGAGGCCGGCGATGAGCCGGCCCGAACCGACCTCGTGGGAGAGGCCCTCGGCGGCGGCGTTCGGGACCTCTTCGCCGTCGACGGCGGCCGACAGGTCGATCGAGACGAAGTCGCCGACGGCCACCGGCCGGTCCACGCCGATGAGGGTGCCGAACCGGGCCCGCAATGACTGCAGTTCGGCGTCGACGTCGTCGTCGCTGATCTCGACGGGGTCCACCGAGACCGTCAGCGCGCTCAGATCCGGAAGGACGATCCGGGGGCGGACGTCGACCTCGGCGGAGAAGGCGAGATCCTGGCCGTATTCCTTGCTGGTGACCTCGATCTCAGGCTGGCCGATCGGCTGGACATCCGACTCCATGACGGCCTGTCCGTACCGGGCGGGCAGCGCCTCGTTGACAACCTGATCGAGCATCGCCTCCCGGCCGACGCGCGCCTCCAGCAACTTCGCCGGAGCCTTGCCGGGCCGGAAGCCGGGCAGCCTGATCTGCTTGGCCAGCTCCTTGTAAGCCCGCTGGAAGTCGGGTTCGAGTTCTGTGAAAGGCACCTGCACGTTGATGCGCACCCGGGTGGGGCTCAACTGCTCGACGCTGCTCTTCACGGGCATGCTCCTCGGTGTTTGTCTCTGGCTCGCTGTTGGTGGCTCGCTGTTGGTGGCTCGGCGTGCCGGCGCAGCTGCGGCACGGGGCCGGTCGCGCTGGTCGGGGTGACAGGATTTGAACCTGCGGCCTTCCGCTCCCAAAGCGGATGCGCTACCAAGCTGCGCTACACCCCGCACTGACCAGGCGATCCTACGGCCCGACCGTGCCGGCTGCGCAGCCGCCCACAGCCTCACGGAACCATCACAAAACCGCGTCGATTAGATTAGATCTCGGCGGGCGGATACAGTCTCGCTCGACTAAAACATGCGGGCGTAGCTCAATGGTAGAGCCCTAGTCTTCCAAACTAGCTACGCGGGTTCGATTCCCGTCGCCCGCTCGGGCTGGGGATCTGCTCACCAGAGAGGCGCCATGAACGACGCCGGAACAGACACTGCCATCCACGGCTTCTGCGCTCCGGACTTTGTCCGGGTGCGCGAAGCGTTCGCGTGCAACTTCGCGTTGCGCAACGAAGTCGGTGCCGCCGTCGCAGCCTGGGTGGACGGCGACCTGGTCGTCAATCTCTGGGGAGGCTCGGCCGACGCGGCCGGAACCCGGCCCTGGCGTCAGGACACCCTGACCAC
Source organism: Mycobacterium sp. THU-M104 (assembly GCF_049197365.1). Taxonomy (NCBI): domain Bacteria; kingdom Bacillati; phylum Actinomycetota; class Actinomycetes; order Mycobacteriales; family Mycobacteriaceae; genus Mycobacterium; species Mycobacterium sp. THU-M104. Next base: position 7,111 of record NZ_JBMIOP010000167.1, on the reverse strand, counting down.
CGTCCTGTCGGGCACCAAGGGCCTGTCGGCGACCTGCGTTCACCAACTGGCCGACCGGGGCGAGCTGGACCTGCAGGCCCCGGTGGCGCGCTACTGGCCCGAGTTCGGGCAGGCCGGCAAGCAGGACATCACGCTGGCGATGGTGATGAGCCACCGCTCCGGGGTGATCGGGCCGCGCAACCGGATGGGTTGGGAGGAAGTCGCCGACTGGGATCACGTCTGCGCGCAACTGGCCGCCGCCGAACCCTGGTGGGAGCCGGGCACCGCCCAGGGCTACCACATGACCACCTTCGGTTTCATCCTCGGCGAGGTGTTTCGCCGGGTCACCGGCCGCACCATCGGCCAGTACCTGCGCACCGAGATCGCCGAGCCGTTCGGCGCCGACGTCCACATCGGCTTGTCCGCGGCCGACCAGCGCCGGTGCGCCGATCGCGTCCAGAAGCCACACGCCCGCGACCTGCTGGCCGACGCCCAGGCCCCGGGCTACCCCACCAGCCTTGCCGAACACCCCAAGGCAGGGCTGTCGATCTCGATGGGTTTCGCCCCCGACGACGAACTGGGCTCCCACGACCTGCAGCTTTGGCGTCAGCTGGAGTTCCCTGGCACCAACGGGCAGGTGTCGGCACTGGGGCTGGCGACGTTCTACAACGCGCTGGCCCAGGAGAAGATACTCAGCCGCGAGCACATGGACCTGGTCCGGGTGTGCCAGGGCGGCACCGAAACCGATCTGGTGCTCGGCCCCCGCGTCGCCGACCACGGGTGGGGTCTGGGCTACATGCTCAACCAACGGCGCGTCAACGGGCCGAACCCGGGGATCTTCGGTCACGGCGGGCTCGGCGGGTCTTTCGGGTTCGTCGACCTGGAGCACCGAATCGGCTACGCCTATGTGATGAACCGCTTCGACGCCACGAAGGCCAACGCCGATCCGCGCAGCGTGTCCCTCAGCAACGAGGTGTACGCGGCCCTGGGGGTTATCGAGCGGACTCCGCGATAACCGCACCCTGCCAGACCGTCTTTGGGCCAGACCGTCTTTGGGCCAGACCGTCTTTGGGCCAGACCGTCCTGGGCAGGGTGCGGTTTTTCGGATATCGATCGTTGGCGGTCAGCGCCGCAGGGTTAGCGGCAGGGTCACGGGAGGCTCCATCCGGGGCCACCGGGACCAGGCGGTCCACCCGGGCCACCGGGACCCGGCGGTCCACCCGGCCCACCGAAACCACCCGGCCCACCGGGGCCGCCCGGTCCGCCTGGGCCGCCAGGCCAACCGGGTCCGCCCTGATTACCGGGTCCGCCCCAGTTGTCGTGGCAATGCCCGGAGTCCCAGTTATCGCCCCAGCCCGGATTCCAGGATTCTCCTGGGCACCACCGTGGGAAAGGCCCGGGCTGCGCCTGCGCCTGCACCGCGCCTCCCACTTCTGCGAGGCCGAGGCCGATGAGGGCCGCGAAAATCGTTGCGGCCATTCGTGGAAATTTTTTCAACATGTCGACGGATACCCCAACAAGGCCGCGTTAAACACAAACCGTTTACTTAAGATGACACATCGGTTATTCTAGCGGCGTGCCACGGGCTGGGTGGGTCAAGCCGGAGCGTGATCACCGCTTGTCCGATTACCTCTCACTGGGCATGTTGACCAGGGTGTTTCCGCCCGAGATGATCGATGAAGTGCTTGCTGAGTGCGGCCGGGGCGAGAAGCGGCACCGATTGTTGCCTGCGCGGGTGGTGGTCTACTACGTGCTCGGCTTGGCGTTGTTTTCGACGTCCTCCTATGAGGAGGTGATTCGAATGCTGGTCGCGGGGCATTCGTGGGCTTCGGGTTGGTCACAGCAATGGTCGGTGCCGACCAAGGCGGCGTTGTTCCAGGCGCGCAAGCGACTGGGGCCCGAGCCGCTGCGGGCACTGTTCGACAAGGCGGTGGTGCCGTTGACCGCTCCGCAGACCGCCGGTGGTTTCTATCGGTCGTGGCGGTTGATGAGCGTGGACGGGCTGTGTCTGGATACCGCCGACACCGAGGCCAACGAGGCGCGGTTCGGCCGGCCGGGTTCCTCGCGTGGGGAGCGCCGTGGCGGCGCGTTCCCGCAGGTGCGGGTGCTGGGATTGGCCGAGCGCGGGTCGAAGGCGATCCTCGATGCCGCGGTCGGTTCCTACCGGCAGGGCGAACAGGCACTGGCCGAGCAGGTACTGCGGTCGCTGCGGCCGGGCATGCTCGTGTCGGCTGATGGCGGCTTCTTCAGCTACCCGCTGTGGGCCAAAGCGGCCGGCACCGGCGCGGACCTGCTGTGGCGGATCACGTCCAGCGCCGTCGTGCTACCTGTCGAAAAGTGTTACCGCGACGGCTCTTTCGCTTCCCGTATCTATCCGGGGACCACAGCGCGGCGCAACGGCACCGACGGCATCGACGTGCGAGTCGTCGAGTACACCCTCGACCCTGGCCCCGAAACCGCGAACCGCACCCGCCGGCTGATCACCACCATCACCGATCCCTTCGCGGCGCCGGCCTCCGAACTCGCCCGGCTCGACGCCGAGAGCTGGCAGATCGAAACCGCCTTCGACGAGCTGAAAACCCATCAGCGCGGCTCAGGGCTGGTGCTGCGCTCCAAGTTGCCCGACGGGGTGATCCAGGAAGTCTATGGCCACCTGTGCGTGCACTACGCGATCCGCTGGCTGATGTACTCGGCGGCAACCGATTACGGGCAGGGCCCGAACGGACTGTCATCCGCCCGATCCCTCCGGGCCGCTCGCCGAACGAACACCAGCCACCTGGGTTTTCCTCCCAAGACCTCGCGATGACGCCGACCACACCGGCACCGCCGCGATCCTCGGCGAACTGGTCCCGCCCGACGTCCACGAACGATCCTGCGCCGACCGATCTTCTGTTCTTAAATAAACGGTAGCGCGTTCAACCGGAGGGCTCGGCTCCAACAAGAGGCCCCAGCGTTCGCTTCTGCGGGTTTCCTGCCAGTCGCGTCGGCCCTCGCGTCGCGTCACTGCTGGCAGGTCGCACACCAGAACATGTTCCGGCCTTCTAGTACCGCCATGCTGACCGGCTCACCGCACACCCGGCACAGCTCGCCGGCCCGCCGGTACACGTACGTCCGCGGCCGACCGGGCAGGTATGACGGCGGACCGTGGTCGTGCTCGGCCGACACCGTGATGATCTTGCCGCGACGCAAACCGACCTTCATCAAGTCCACCAGATCGGTCCACGCCCCCTCGAACTCCGCCTCGCCGATTGCCCGGCCGGGCCGGTACGGGTCGATGCGGTGGCGGAACAATAACTCGCTGCGGTAGACGTTGCCGACACCGGCGATGACGGTCTGGTCCATCAGCAGCGCCCCGACGGGCCTGCGCGACTTCGTGATTCGGCCCCACGCCCACGACGGGTCGGCGTCGCTCCGCAACGGGTCGGGGCCCAGCCGGGCCAGGATGTCACTCACCCGGGCTTCGTCGATGACCTCGCACACCGTCGGGCCTCGTAGGTCGGTCCCGTAGTCGGCGCCAACCATCCGCATCCGCACCTGACCCGAGGGTTCCGGCAGCGGCGCACCGTCGGGGCTTGCGGGAACTGGCCACTCGGTGAAGGCACCGTAGAGACCGAGGTGCACGTGCACGATCGGCCCGCCTCGAGCCGGCTCGTAGTGGTGGAACAGGTGCTTGCCCCAAGCGCCGGCGCGCAGCAGAACCCGGCCGTCCACAGTCGAACTGGCGAATCGACCCTGCGGGCTGGACACCGCGACCGGTGCACGGGCGAATCGACGTTGATGCAGCCGGGCCAGCCGGTGCAGGGTATGCCCTTCGGGCATGCCTCAGCCCGGAGCACCGGGCACCGGCGGCGCCTCATGCGTGCGTTCGTACTCGCTCAGAATGTCGATACGCCGTTGGTGGCGTTCGGCTTTCGACCACGGGGTGTCCAGGAAGGCGTCCACCATGGCCAGCGCCTCCTCCTCGGCGTGCATGCGACCGCCGATGCCGATCAACTGCGCATTGTTGTGTTCGCGCGCCAGCTTGGCGATTTCGACGTTCCACGCCAGCGCGCAGCGGGCGCCGGGCACCTTGTTCGCGGCCATCTGCTCGCCGTTGCCGGATCCCCCCAGGACGATCCCGAGGCTTTCGGGGTCGGCGACCGTTCGTGTCGCGGCGGCGATACAGAACGCCGGGTAGTCGTCCTCGGCATCATAGCTGTAGGCACCGCAGTCGATCGGCTCGTGGCCCGCTTGCGCGAGGTGCTCGATCATCCGCTGCTTGAGCTCGAATCCGGCATGGTCGGAACCCAGGTAGACGCGCATGCCCGACATTGTGCCGGACCCGGTCGCCCTCTGTCCGGGGGGCTAGTCGAATTCCGGTTTCTCGGTACGAGTCCGCTTGAGTTCGAAGAAGTGCGGGTAGGACGCGAAGGTCACCGAGGCGTCCCACAGCTTGCCGGCCTCCTCGCCGCGCGGAATTCTCGAGAGCACCGGCCCGAAGAACGCCACCCCGTTGACGTGGATGGTCGGCGTGCCGACGTCGTCACCGACCGCATCCATCCCGGCGTGGTGGCTCCTGCGCAGGGCGTCGTCGTAGGCGTCACTGTCCGCGGCCTCGGCGAGTTCGGCCGGCAGGCCGACGTCGGCGAGCGACGTCTTGATGACCTCGGGAAGGTCCTTGTTGTCCTCGTTGTGAATCCGGGTGCCCATCGCGGTGTAGAGGGGGCCCAGGACGCCGTCGCCGTGGGCCTGCGCGGCGGCGATCGCCACCCGAACCGGTCCCCACGCCCTACTCATGTTCTCGCGATACTTCTCGGGCAGGTCGTCGCGGTTCTCGTTGAGGATCGCCAGGCTCATCACGCGGAAGCTCACGGTGATGTCGCGAACCTTCTCGACCTCGAGGATCCACCGGGAGGTGAGCCATGCCCACGGGCACAGCGGGTCGAACCAGAACTCAGCCTGAGATTTGACGGGGACCTCGGCGGGCATGGCGCAGTCCTCTCCTCGAAAGCTGATGACGCTGGCGGACACCGTCCAGCACAACCGTAGCGCCGTGGGTGTGTTCCCGCCCCCTCCTGCACGTAAGTTGGACGCGTGGCCCTTCCTAATCTCACGCGGGACCAGGCGGCCGAACGTGCCGCGCTGATCACCGTCGACAGCTACCAGATCAGCCTCGACCTCACCGACGGCTCCGGCGCGCCCGGCAACCGGACTTTCCGGTCCACCACCACCGTGGTGTTCGACGCGCTCGCCGGCGCCGACTCCGTCCTCGACATCGCCGCCGACACGATCCGCAGCGCCACCCTCAACGGTCGCGACCTCGACGTGTCGGGCTACGACGAGTCGACCGGCATCCCGCTGCGCGGGCTGTCCGACCGCAACGTCGTCGTCGTCGACGCCGACTGCCGCTACTCCAACACCGGCGAGGGACTGCACCGGTTCGTCGACCCGGTGGACGACGAGACCTACCTGTATTCGCAATTCGAAACCGCCGACGCCAAGCGCATGTTCGCCTGCTTCGACCAGCCGGACCTCAAAGCGACGTTCGACCTGAAAGTGACCGCACCCAGGCACTGGAAAGTCGTCTCCAACGGTGCGACCGTGTCCGTCGCCGAGACGGACGGGGCCGGCATCCACACGTTTGCCACCACTCCTCGGATGAGCACTTACCTGGTGGCCCTGATCGCAGGCCCCTACACCGAATGGAAGGACCGCTACACCGACGAACACGGCGAGATCCCCCTGGGCATCTACTGCCGCGCCTCGCTGGCGCCCTACATGGACGCCGAGCGGTTGTTCACCCAGACCAAGCAGGGATTCGGCTTCTATCACGACAACTTCGGCATACCGTACGCGTTCGGCAAGTATGACCAGCTGTTCGTCCCCGAATTCAATGCCGGCGCAATGGAAAACGCCGGCGCGGTGACGTTCCTCGAGGACTATGTCTTCCGCAGCAAGGTCACGCGCGCCTCCTATGAGCGGCGTGCCGAGACGGTGCTGCACGAGATGGCGCACATGTGGTTCGGCGACCTGGTCACCATGACCTGGTGGGACGACCTGTGGCTCAACGAGTCGTTCGCGACGTTCGCGTCGGTGTTGTGCCAGGCCGAGGCCACCGAGTTCACCGAGGCCTGGACGACGTTCGCCACCGTCGAGAAGTCGTGGGCCTACCGCCAGGACCAGTTGCCCTCGACGCACCCGATCGCCGCGGAGATCCCCGACCTCGCCGCCGTGGAGGTGAACTTCGACGGGATCACCTACGCCAAGGGTGCTTCGGTGCTCAAGCAACTGGTGGCCTACGTGGGTCTGGAGCATTTCCTGGCCGGGCTGCGCGACTACTTCCGCGACCACGCGTTCGGCAACGCCACGTTCGCCGACCTGATCGCCGCGCTGGAGAAGGCCTCCGGGCGGGATCTGTCTGACTGGGGTCAGCAGTGGCTGAAGACCACCGGACTGAACACACTGCGGCCGGAGTTCGACGTCGACTCCGACGGCGAATTCACCCGGTTCGCGGTGGCGCAGAGCGGCGCCGCACCGGGCGCCGGGGAGACCCGGGTGCACCGGCTGGCGATCGGCATCTACGACGACGATCGGTCCGGCAAGCTGGTCCGGGTGCACCGGGAGGAACTCGACGTCGAGGGTCCGCAGACGGAGGTGCCCGCGCTGGTGGGTGTTTCGCGCGGCAAGCTGGTCCTGGTCAACGACGACGATCTGACGTACTGCTCGCTGCGCCTCGATGCCGAGTCACTTCGCACTGCGCTGGAGCGGATCGCCGACATTGCCGAACCGCTGCCCCGCTCGCTGGTGTGGTCGGCGGCGTGGGAGATGACGCGCGAGGCCGAGATGCGTGCCCGGGACTTCGTGGCGCTGGTGTCCGGCGGGGTACCGGCCGAGACCGAGGTCGGCGTCGCGCAGCGGCTGCTGATGCAGGCGCAGACGGCGCTGGCGTCCTACACCGAGCCGGGCTGGGCGCGCGAACAGGGCTGGCCGGCGTTCGCCGACCGGCTGTTGGAGCTGGCGCGCGGCGCGCAACCGGGGTCCGACCACCAGCTCGCCTTCGTCAACACGCTGTGCTCCTCGGTGCTCTCGCCCCGCCACGTCGAAACGCTGACGGCCCTGCTCGACTCAGCTTCTCAGGGCCCGGCCGCGCAGG
>NZ_JBMIOP010000145.1:0-3136 GCF_049197365.1 Mycobacterium sp. THU-M104 | reverse complement strand
ACGTCGGGCGTCCGTGCGAGCAGATCTTCGTCGGCCGGGGCGTCCGGGTCGAGCCAGCGGTCCCAATCGCGTTCGGGCACCACCAGCGGCATCCGGTCGTGGATCTCACCGAGTTCTCCGGGCGCGTCGGTGGTGATGATCGTGCAGCTCAGCAACGGCGGCGCGTCGTCGGCCGACTTCCAGACCGACCACAACCCCGCCATGAACAGTGGCTCCCCGCCGTCGCGGAACATGAAGAATGGCGTCTTTCGCGACTTCTGGCCCGCCTTCGGGTCGTTGACCCGCCACTCGTAGTAGCCGTCCATCGGGATCAGACAGCGTTTGCCCTTGGCGCTCGACCGGAACGCCGGCGAGGTGGTGACCTTGTCGGCGCGGGCGTTGATCAGCATCGGGCCCTTGGCTTCGGGTGCCCCGTCGGGACCGGCCTTGACCCACGGCGGCACCAACCCCCAGCGCATCAGCCGCACGCGGCGAGTCGGCTCGTCGTCGGGCTCGCTGTGCCGCGCGACGACGGTGGCGATGCCGGCCGTGGGCGCCACGTTGTAGTTGGGCGCCACGTAGTTGGGCGCCACGTAGTTGTGCGCCACGTAGTTGTGCGCCGCACCCCCCGCCGCACCCCCCGCCGTCGCCGTGACCTCATCGATCGCATTGATCTTCAGGGCCAGCAGTGCCGGATCCGTCGTGACCGCAAACCGTCCGCACATGACTCCCATGGTGGCAGAACCGGCGGCAGGCAATGATGTACCGGTGAGCACCCAGCCGTGGCCGGCCCCCTTGGCGACCGCGCCGGTGCATGCGACCGTGACCGTGCCGGGATCGAAGTCGCAGACCAACAGGGCGCTGATGCTGGCCGCGCTGGCGGCCGCGCAGGGTCAGGGCTCCTCGACGATCAGCGGAGCGCTGCGCAGCCGCGACACCGACCTGATGATCGGGGCCCTGCGCACCCTCGGCCTACACGTCGACGGTGCCGCATCCGAACTGACGGTGAGCGGGCGGGTCGCCCCGGCTTCCGGCGCCCGGGTCGACTGTGGCCTGGCGGGCACGGTTCTGCGTTTCGTCCCGCCGCTGGCCGCGCTGGCCGATTCGGTGGTCGAGTTCGACGGCGACGAGCAGGCCCGCACCCGGCCCATCGCACCGCTGCTCGAGGCCCTGCGCGGCCTCGGCGTCCGGATCGACGGCACCGGGCTTCCGTTCCGGGTCCACGGCGGCGGGGCGGTTGCCGGGGGCACCGTGGCCATTGATGCGTCGGCGTCGTCGCAGTTCGTGTCCGGCCTGCTGTTGTGCGCGGCGTCGTTCGACGACGGGTTGACCGTCGGGCACACCGGGGCGGCGCTGCCGTCGGCGCCGCACATTGCCATGGCCGTGGAGATGTTGCGGCAGGCCGGGGTGGACGTCGACTGCTCCGAGGCGAACCGCTGGAGAGTTCCCCCGGGCCCGGTCGCAGCGCGGCACTGGACGGTCGAACCCGACCTGACCAACGCCGTCGCGTTCCTCGCCGCGGCAGTCGTCACCGGCGGCTCCGTGCGGATCCCCGGCTGGCCGGCGACCAGCGTGCAACCGGCCGGTCACATCCTGGCGGTCCTGGGTGAGTTGAATACCGTTGTCAAACAATCTGATTCGCATCTCGAGGTGCGGGGGCCGGCCGGCTACACGGGCTTCGACGTCGACCTGCGCGCCGTCGGCGAGCTGACGCCGACGATGGCCGCGCTGGCCGCGCTGGCCGCCCCGGGATCAGTGTCGCGCCTCTCCGGCATCGCGCATCTGCGGGGCCACGAGACCGATCGGCTCGCCGCGCTGCGCACCGAGATCAACCGCCTCGGCGGCGAGTGCACCGAGACGCCCGACGGGCTGGTGATCACCGCGACCCCGCTGCACGCAGGCAGCTGGCGCGCGTACGCCGATCACCGGATGGCGATGGCCGGCGCGATCGTCGGGCTGCGGGTGCCCGGGGTCGAGGTGGACGACATCGGCGCCACCACCAAGACGCTGCCGGAGTTCCCGCAGCTGTGGGCGTGCATGCTCGGCGAGCGGGCAATCGGGGAAGAGCCCGGCGGTTGAGGCGCGGCGATCTCGACGAGTCCGACGTCAAGGTCCGCTCCGGCAGGGGGTCGCGGCCGCGAACCAAGACCCGTCCGGAGCACGCCGACGCCGAAACCGCCATGGTGATCAGCGTCGACCGCGGCCGCTGGGGATGCGTGCTGGACGGCGACCCGGGTCGCCCGGTCACCGCGATGCGGGCCCGTGAGCTGGGCCGCACCCCGATCGTCGTCGGCGACGACGTCGACCTGGTCGGCGATCTGTCGGGGCGGCCGGACACCCTGGCCCGCATCGTGCGCCGCGGGGAACGGCGAACGGTGTTGCGGCGCACCGCCGATGACACCGATCCCACCGAACGGGTGGTGGTCGCCAACGCCGACCAGCTGCTGATCGTGGTGGCGATGGCCGACCCGCCGCCACGCACGGGCCTGGTCGACCGGACGCTGATCGCCGCCTACGCCGGCGGGCTGAAGCCGATCCTGTGCCTGACCAAGACCGACCTCGCCCCGCCGGAGCCGTTCGCCGAGCAGTTCGTCGACCTCGAGTTGACGGTGGTCGTCGCGGGCCGCGACGACCCGCTGCTGGCGGTGGCGGACCTGCTCGCGGGCACGATCACCGTGCTGCTGGGGCATTCGGGGGTCGGCAAGTCGACGCTGGTGAATCGCCTGGTGCCCGACGCGGCGCGGGCCGTCGGCGAGGTGACCGAGATCGGCAGGGGCCGGCACACGTCCACCCAGTCGCTCGCGCTGCCCCTGCAGGGCTCCGGCTGGGTGATCGACACTCCGGGCATCCGCTCGTTCGGGTTGGCCCACATCCAGCCCGACGACGTGCTGCTGGCCTTCGCGGACCTGGCCGACACGATCCAGGGCTGCCCCCGCGGCTGCGGGCACATGGGGCCGCCGGCCGACCCCGAATGCGCGCTGGACGCGCTGTCCGGGCCCGCCGTTCGCCGCGTGGCCGCGGCCCGCCGGCTGCTGGCGGCGCTCAATCAGACCTGAGAGCGCGCCGAGCGCGCGGGTCTGCACAGCGCGGACGTTCCGGGATCTCTATGCCGACCGTGACCGCGTCGTACGGGGTCGTAGGGGTCGTAGGGGTCGTA
>NZ_JBMIOP010000125.1:0-11530 GCF_049197365.1 Mycobacterium sp. THU-M104 | reverse complement strand
CTGGAGAAGATGGGAGTCGAGATCCAGCTCAACACGATGGTGACCGCGGTCGACTACCGGGGCGTCACGATCAAGGAGAAGGACGGCGGCGAACGGCGCATCGAATGCGCCTGCAAGGTGTGGGCGGCCGGCGTGCAGGCCAGCCCACTGGGCACGATGCTCGCCGAGCAGTCCTGCGGAACCGCAACCGAGCGCGCCGGAAGGGTGGTCGTCGAGCCCGATCTCACCGTCAGGGGCCACCCGTACGTGTTCGTCGTCGGCGATCTGATGTCGGTGCCCGACGTTCCCGGCATGGCGCAGGGGGCGGTCCAGGGGGCGCGGTACGCGGCCAACCTCATCGAGCATGCGGTCAAGGGCACCGACGCCCCGGCCACGCGAAAACCGTTCGCCTACCGCGACAAGGGCAGCATGGCGCTCGTTTCGAGCTACAGCGCGGTCGCGAAAGTCGGCAAGCTCGAGTTCGGCGGCTTCATCGCCTGGCTGGCGTGGCTGCTATTGCATCTGTATTACCTTGTCGGGCACCGTAACCGGGCCGCCGCCTTGCTCGCCTGGGGTATCTCTTTCCTGGGCCGGACCCGAGGCCAGATGGCGATCACCAGTCAGATGATCTACGCGCGGCCACTACTGGACCAGGCGGGAAAGCAGGCCGAAACGCTGGCGGCTGCCGAAGACGCGGATGCGGCCGAACGTCAGGCCGGGTAGCCAGACGCCTCAGAATTCCTTGCAGGGCAATCCCGTTGCCCGCCAGCACAAGCTGGCGTGCCCCTCGAAACCGTGCAGTACGTTGTAAGCCGGGCCGATGCCCGCTTCGGTTGCGACCGTGGCCGCGGAGACGGAGCGGCCGCCGGAACGGCACAGGAACACCACGGGCCGTTCACGCCCGGCGGACGGGACCAGGTCGCGCAACTCGGCGACGAAATTCTCGTTGAGCCGCCCGTCGGACGTATTCCACTCGAGGTAGACCACGTCGCGGCCCAGGCTCGACAAATCGGGCACTCCGACGACGCGCCATTCGGCGTCGGTGCGCACGTCGACCAGCACCGCATCGGGGTCGTCGCTGAGCATCTTCCACGCCTGCTGCGGCGTGATGTCTCCCGCGTAACTCATCGCACCGAGTCTGGCACATCGGCCCGGCCCGCGAGCTCGCGGGCTCGCTCGCGGGCCGCCGCGACATCCGGCGCCGTGGCCAGCGCCACCCACGACGCGGCTCGCGATCCCGGCCCGAAGAGGCGCGCGTCGCTTTCGGGCACGCCGAGCGCGCGGGACAGCGCGTCCGCGGCCGGCACCCCGGCGCCCGGGCGCATCACCCGCGCGGCCCCCGGCGACGTCATCATCGTGTCCACCGGCAGGCCCAGAATCGCACGCGCCTGCAGTTCGAACGCCGAGAGCCGCTGGCTGCGCGTCGTCACCCAGGCACTCTCCCGCGGGCCTGCGGTGACGTCGGCGAAATACACCTCGTCGCGGTGGATCATCAGTTCGACGCCGAACACCCCGTGCCCACCCAGCGACGTGACGATCCGCGCGGCGATCGACTTGGCGGCATCGAGCGCCGCCGGGCTCAGCTGCTGGGGCTGCCAGCACTCCAGCACGTCGGCCTCGGCGCGGCTGTGACCGATCGGTGAGCAGAACTGGATCCGCGGCCCGGGTGCACCGCGGCTGCTCACCACCAGCAGGGTGATGAAAAAGTCCACGTCGACCAGCGTTTCGGCCAGCACCCGGTACTCGCCCTGCCCCGCCGGCTTCCCGAGAATGCCTTGCCATACCGCCTCCAGGTCGTGGCGCTTGGTGACGACGGATTGCCCGCGCCCCGGCGCTCCGGCCACCGGCTTGACCAGCAACGGCAACCCGGCGTGGACGGCCACCGCCTCGAGTTCGCCGACCGAACCGACGAACCAGAACGGCGCGGTGGGCAGGCCCAATTCGTCGGCGGCCAGCCGGCGCAGGCGCTCAGGGTCGCCGGTGAGCCGAACGGCGCGGGCGCTCGGCACCAGCTCGATGCCTTCCAGGGACTCGAGGGCTCGACCGGCGACGGCACCGGCCGCAGTCGCCACGACGTCCGGCCGCAACCGAGCGACGGCACCCGACAGCGCGGCGGCGTCAACCGGCGTGACAGCCGGCGACTGGTCGGCGATGGCGTGCGCGGGCCCGGCGGGGTCCTCGTCGGCGACGACCACCTCCGCGCCCAGGCGCCGCAATGCGATCGTCACTTCCCGGGCCGGTGCACCCGAACCCAGCAGCAGCACGCGGGTCCTGGCTGCGTCGGCACTTTCGTCGGCTCCGACGCCGGAATCCGCCCCGCCCACCGGTGGGGCCAACTCGATCACCGTCGTCTTGTCGTCCAGGTCGTCGGGTTCTTGCCGTCCTTCACCAGTCACGCCGTCGGTCACCGCTCAAGGATAGGTGCGCGGCCCGCGGGCGCGGCGGACCCGACTCAGGGCTGGCCGGGCAGCAACTGCACCATCAGGCCGTTCGCCTCGGCCAGCACCGTGTCCTGGCCGTCGACCAGCTCCGCGGACACGAAGCCCTTGCGGCCCTCCGCGGCGGTGAGGCGGCCGCGCACGGTCAGCGGCACCTCGATGGGGGTGACCTTGCGGTAGTCGACGTGCAGGAAGGCGGTGCGGCTGATCGGCCTGCCCGCGGCGTGCGAGATCATGCCGAACATGTGGTCAAACAACAGCGGCAGCACACCGCCGTGCACCGCGTGGTTGCCGCCGACGTGAAACCTGCTGAAACCGCCCTTCATTTCGACCCCGTCGGGGCCGTAGCGCGTCAGCGTCCACGGCGGCAGCAACAGGCTGCCCATGCCCGGCAGGTCCGGAGTCCGCCCGGCCGGCGCCCTGCCCTCGCCGGCCTCGAACGGTGCCAGCAGCCCCACCAGCGACGCGACGCGGCCGGCTGCCTCGTCCCAGACGTCGTCGCCGGGGTCCGCGGACACGGCGAGGTCCTGCAACCGACGCATGTGGGCCACGAACCGGCCGAACCCGGGACCCGGGCTGGCCGGGCCGTACTCCGGGAAGCCGCCGTGGTGCTCGTATTCGGGATCGATGTCTTTGGGATCCGGTTCGGTGGCCGTCACGCGCGGGCCGCCAGGATGTCCCGGCGCACGATGGTCTGCTCCCGGCCCGGACCGACACCGATGCACGAGACATGTGCTCCGGCAAGCTCTTCGAGCCGCAACACGTAGTCACGCGCCTTGGCGGGCAAGTCGTCGAACTCGCGGGCCGCCGAGATGTCCTCCCACCAACCGGGCAGCTCCTCGTAGATCGGCTCGGCGCGGGCCAGGTCGCTCTGGGTCATGGGCATGTCGTGGGTGCGTTTGCCGTCGAGCCGATAACCGACGCACACCGGCACCGTGTCCAGGCTGGAGAGCACGTCGAGCTTGGTCAGGAAGTAGTCGGTGATGCCGTTGACGCGGGTGGCGTAGCGGGCGATCACGGCGTCGAACCAGCCGCAGCGGCGGCGACGTCCGGTGGTGACACCGAACTCACCGCCGGTCTTGGTCAGGTATTCGCCGTTCTCGTCGAACAATTCGGTGGGGAACGGGCCCGAACCCACGCGGGTGGTGTAGGCCTTCAGAATCCCCAACACGGTGGTGATCCGCGTCGGTCCGATGCCCGAGCCGACGGCCGCGCCGCCGGCGGTCGGATTCGACGACGTCACATAGGGGTAGGTGCCGTGGTCGACGTCGAGCAGGGTGCCCTGCGAGCCCTCCAGCAGCACCGTCTCCCCGGCCTCCAGCGCATTGTTGAGCAGCAGCCGGGTGTCGGCGATACGGTGCCGGAAACCGTCGGCCTGCTCCAGCAGTGCCTCGACCACCTGGTGCGCGTCGAGTGCCTTGCGGTTGTAGATCTTGACCAGGATCTGGTTTTTCAGCTCCAGTGCGGCCTCGACTTTGTGGGTCAACAGCTCCGGGTCGAGCACATCGGCCACCCGGATGCCCATGCGGGCGATCTTGTCCTGGTAGCACGGCCCGATTCCGCGGCCGGTGGTACCGATCTTCTTGCTGCCCATGTAGCGCTCGGTAACCTTGTCGATCGCGACGTGGTACGGCAGCAGCAGATGCGCGTCGGCCGAGATCAGCAGCTTGGAGGTGTCGACGCCGCGGTGCTGCAATCCCGTGAGTTCGTCGAGCAGGACACCGGGGTCGACCACCACACCGTTGCCGATGACGTTGGTGACCCCGGGTGTCAGCACCCCCGACGGGATCAGGTGCAGCGCGAAGTTCTCCCCACCGGGCAGCACCACCGTGTGACCGGCGTTGTTGCCACCTTGATAGCGCACCACCCACTGCACGCGTCCACCGAGCAGGTCAGTGGCCTTACCTTTGCCCTCGTCACCCCACTGGGCGCCGATGAGGACGATTGCCGGCATGACATGCTCCAACCTGGTCTGGCCCGCTCGCTGTGGTGTTCACGGTAAAAGCAGTATGTCTACACGGGCCGGGACGGTTTTCGTTCCGGCTCCCCGGAAGTGATCCTAAATCGTCGACACTTCCGCGGCGTCGCGTGATCCCGGCCCGTGTCGCCCTGCCGCGCGCGAACCGACATGGACCGTAGCGAATCCGGTGCTCAGCGAGACGTAGCGGGCATCGACAAAACCCGCCTCCCGCATCGCCTTGCTCAGCTCATCACGGGACAACCAGGTGCAGCACGCGCCGGAACTCGCGCAACGCCTTACCGCGATCGGCGACGTTGCGCAGCCCGAAACCGATGGTGACCACGTCGAACGACGCATCCGGGAACCGCAGATCCATGGCGTCGCCCTCCTGGAAGTCGACGGCCCCGCGACGGCGCCGCCGGGCGACCCCGAGCATCGGGGCACAGGAGTCCACGCCGACCACCTGGCCTTGCGCCCCGACCACCGCCGCCTCCGCGAACGCCAGATCACCGGTACCGGTCGCCACGTCGAGTACCCGTTCGCCGCACTCGAGGGCGCAAATTCGCATGGCCTGCCGCTTCCAGACGCGATGCAGCCCCAACGTCCACGCATCGGCCATCACGTTGTAACGCTTCGCCAGCGCCGAAAACAGCTCCCTGACGTAACACGATGATCACCAATCCTGGGTTCACGACGAGTACCCAGACACGACGCTTGATAGTTTCGGCCGGACCTGATCGAACAGTCGTCGAACAGTCGAGGAACCCATGACGAAGCCGGATGAGACGCCCGCGGCGGCGGCCTTGCTGTTCGGGGAGCGCCGGGTTCCCGGACCGCTGCGCCGCTTACCCCTTCTTCGCCCCGAAAACCGGGCCGGCCTGGACGCCGCCGTCGGGCCGTACGGCCGGCTGGTGGTGATCGGCGCCGATGCCGACCTGGCCGCGCTGCTGACCGTTCTGATGCGCGCGGACCGGCTCGACGTCGAGGTCGCCTACGTGCCGCGCCGCCGCACGGCGGCGACCCGCGCCTACCGACTGCCGTCCGGGCGACGCGCGGCGCGGCGCGCCCGGCGCGGATCCGCGGCCCGGGTGCCCCTGATCCGCGACGACACGGGGTGGGTGATTGCGGGCCGGGCGCACTGGCTGCCGCCCGGCGACGGGGAGGCGCTGCACGGGGAGGCGGTGGTCGACGACACCGGGTTGTTCGACGGCGGGGTGGCCGGCTGCCAGGTGGAGCCGACGCGTGCGCTGCCCGGCCTGCGCGCCCGGGTACCGGGCCGCCGGTGGGTCACCGGGCGCGCGGCCCAGTTGGGCTGCACCGGGGTCAACGTGGTGCGCGACGGCGTGCCCGCGCCCCGCCCGGTCCGGCGATCGACGTTCTACCGCAACCTCGAGGGCTGGCTCGCCGTCCGATAGTTTCGACCGGTGAGCTTTCCCGCACGTTCGCACGAATCGGTGCGCCCCAGTCCCGTCTTCCTGGCCCTGCTGGCGGTGACGGCCGCCGGTGGCGTGCTGGCCTGGCTGGCCGGATCCAGCGTCCGGCCGCTGTCCTACGCCGGGGTGTTCGTCTTCGTGATCGCCGGGTGGCTGGTGTCGTTGTGTCTGCATGAGTTCGGGCATGCGCTGACCGCCTGGCGGTTCGGCGACCACGACGCCGCCGTGCGCGGCTATCTCACCCTGGATCCGCGGCGCTACAGCCATCCCGCGCTGTCGCTGGTGCTGCCGATGGTGGTCATCGTGCTCGGCGGCATCGGCCTGCCCGGCGCCGCGGTGTATCTGCGCACGTGGTTCATGACACCCGCCCGCCGCACCCTGGTCAGCCTGGCGGGTCCGGCCGCCAACCTGCTGCTGGCGGTGCTGCTGCTGACGCTGATCCGGCTGTTCTTCGACCCGGCCCACGCGGTGCTGTGGGCCGGCGTCGCGTTCCTGGCGTTTCTTCAGCTCACCGCGATGGTGCTGAACCTGCTGCCGATCCCGGGCCTGGACGGGTACGACGCCCTGGAACCGCATCTGAGCCCCCAGACGCAGCGCGCGGTGGCACCGGCAAAACAGTACGGCTTTTTCATCCTGCTGTTCCTGCTGCTGGCGCCGGGCCTGAACCGCTGGTTCTTCGGGATGGTGCTGTGGTTGTTCGACTTCTCCGGGGTGCCGCACGTGCTGGTGGCGTGGGGAGACTCGCTGACCCGGTTCTGGAGCGCCTGGTTCTGACGATTCTGCTGTTACAGCCCGAGCGCGTCGCGGGCCGAGGGGTCGCAGTCGTCGAGCAGATCCAAGCAGCGGGCGTACTCGTCGGTCTCGCCGATGGCGTCGGCGGCATGCGCCAGCGCCGCCACACACCGCAGGAAGCCGCGATTGGGCTCGTGGGCGTACGGCACCGGGCCGAAACCCTTCCAGCCGTTGCGGCGCAACTGGTCCAGGCCCCGGTGGTAGCCGGTGCGGGCGTAGGCGTAGGCCGTGATGGCCTTGTCCTCGGCCAACGCCTCCTCGGCCAGCGTCGCCCAGGCCACCGACGCCGTCGGATGGGCGGCGGCGACGATGCCCGGGTTCTCTTTGGCGAGCAGTTCGGCTTCGGCTTCACGGTCCCCCGGCAGCAGGACCGGATCGGGCCCCAGCAGATCACCCATCGACGTCATGGGTCCATTCTGCCGTTTCCCGTTTGCCCGCCGTCGCGCGCCTCGGCCGTGACGCCAACCGGGCTGCCGGGTCGCTAAGCTCCACACTATCCACTCGTAGGAGGACAGCAGCGCTCATGGTCAATCCGCCCGAGCCCAACCGCGAGCACCCGGTGGAACCCGGCGAGGAAGCAACCGAGAGCCACCCGGTGGTGCCCGACGACCCCGAGACCGAGACCGTCGTGATGAACAAGCCCGACCGGTCCGACTTTCCCGAGGCCGACCCGGCAACCCGGCAGCGCGAACGCCGCTTCACCGCGCCCGGATTCGACGCCAAAGAGACCACCGTGATGCCCACCACCTCCGAAGCCGCCACGGAGGTTTTCGCCGCGCCAGCCTCGGGCTCGGCCGGGCAGCCCGGTCAAAATTCGAAATCTGCTGTGCCGCAATCGATTCCTCCGCGCCTCGGCGCGAAGTTGCGGCCGTCCCCGAACGTGAACTGGGGCTGGGTGCTGCTGCTCGTGCTGCTCGTGCTGGCCCTGGCGGCGATCGCGATCCTGGGCACCGTACTGCTGACCCGCGGAAAACACTCGAAGGCCTCGCAGGAAGATCGGGTTCGGCAGACCATACAGACCTTCGACGCCGCGGTTCAGCGGGGCGATCTGACAACGCTGCGCACACTCACCTGCGGGACAACCCGCGACAGCTATGTCGATTTCGACGAGCACGGGTGGGAGGAGACCTACCGCCGCGTCTCGGCGGCCGGGCAATATCCCGTCATCGCCAGCATCGACCAGATCGTCGTCAACGGCCCCCACGCCGAGGCCAACGTCACCACCTTTATGGCCTACGACCCCCGGCTACGCTCGACGCGCAGCCTGGACCTGCAGTACCGCGACGACCAATGGAAGGTCTGCCAGTCCGTCAGCGGCTAGCCCGGTGATCCGTCAGATCCCCGACTTGGCCGCCCGTGACGCGTTACGCCGGTATGTTGAGGAATCGTGAGCACAGCGGTGACGGCCCTGCCCGACATCCTCGACCCGATGTACTGGCTGGGCGCCGGCGGCGTCTTCGGCTCGGCCGTGCTGCCCGGGATCCTGGTGATCGTCTTCATCGAGACCGGGCTGCTGTTCCCGCTGCTGCCCGGCGAGTCGCTGTTGTTCACCGGCGGACTGCTGGCCGCGCATCCCCACCCGCCGGTGGACATCTGGGTGCTGGCGCCGTGCGTCGCGCTGGTCGCCGTGCTCGGCGACCAGACCGGCTACTTCATCGGGCGGCGCATCGGTCCGGCGCTGTTCAGGAAGGAAGATTCGCGGTTCTTCAAGAGGCACTACGTGACCGAGTCGCATGCGTTCTTCGAGAAATACGGCGCCTGGGCGGTCATCCTGGCCCGGTTCGCGCCGTTCGTGCGGACCTTCGTCCCGGTGATCGCCGGGGTGTCCTACATGCGCTACCCGGTGTTCCTGGGCTTTGACATCGTCGGCGGCATCGCCTGGGGCGGGGGTGCGACCCTGGCGGGCTACTTCCTGGGCAACGTGCCGTTCGTCCACCAGAACCTCGAGAAGATCATCCTGGCAATCCTGGTCGTCTCGCTGATGCCGGCTTTCATCGCCGCCTGGCGCGGCTACCGGGGCCGAAGAGGCGGTGCGCGGGAGGACCGCACACAGATCACGATCCCCGACCGGTGACGCGGCAGGCGGCCTCCATCAGCATCCACCCTGACAACTGCACCGACAGGTCCCGTTCGGCGACCCCCGAACCGCTCACGGCGCCGTCGGCGAACCGCGCCTGAGCCCCGGCCCCGGACAGCTCGGTGGGGATCTCCGCGTCGCGATCCCAGGACGGTCCGAACAGCGGCAGCCCGTCCACGGACTGCCGGCAGTCCCACGCCGACTTCGCGCTGGCCAGCACGATGGTGCGGGCGGTGTCGCGGGCCGCGGCGTCGGCGGGGGCCTCGCCCGGCAGCGCGGTGGCCACCAGCGCGAGGTATCGGGCGGTGATACCGGCGAACAGGCCGCCGTCCCCACCGCCGGAGCCCTTGATCACCCCGGCCGGCGCCATGTGCTCGCCGACCGCAGCGACCAAGCGATGCACCCGCGGCGCGTGGCGGTCGTCGCAGGTGCGCGCGGCGAGCTCGGTTTCCAGCCCGAGCACGACGCCCTGACAGTAGGTGTACTGAGCCCGGACCAGCGAGCCGGACTTGACGCCGTCGAACACCAGGTGGGTCTCCGGGTCGATCAGAGTGCCCTCGATCCAGTCGGCCATCTGCTGGGCCCGCCGCAGCCGGTGCCCGTGGCTGTCCTGGCAGCGGGCCAGGAAGATCCCGGCCGGGCCGTTGGCGGGGGCGTTGAAGAACTGGTCCTGCTTGCGCCACGGAATGCCCCCGCCGTCCTCGGGTACCCAGGCCTTGACGAACTGGTCGGCGAGCTTGGGCAGTGCGCGCCGGCGCTGCACACCGGCCGTCTTCGCGGCGCGCTGCAGGGCCAGTGCCAGCCACGCCATGTCGTCGTAATAGCTGTTGGTCCACGAAAAGTTGTTGCGCAGCCGGTGGGTTCGGACCTGCCGGTCAATCCTGGTGCGCCGTTGCGGCTGCGGGTCGCGCAGCTGCGCGTCGAGGAGGCAGTCCAGCAGGTGGGCCTGCCACCAGTAGTGCCAGCTGCCGAACCACCGGTCGCGCCGCGTCGGCGGCCAGGCCACCACTCCCAGCTGGGTGCCCGGCAGTGCCCACAGCCGCTTCAGGTGTCGTTGCACCACAGCGGCTTCGGAGGTGGCGGCCCGGTTGACCCACAGCTGATCCATACTTGCCGATCCTGCCTCATCGCACCGAGGTGACCTACTGTTCACCAGATGAGCTACCGGCAGACCGTTTCGGGGACCACCTACACCTTCGACGGGCTCATCGACGTGCTGGCGAACGCGACGCCCCTGCGTTCCGGTGACCAGCTCGCCGGGTGCGCCGCCGGCTCCGACGCCGAACGCGCCGCGGCCGCGTGGGTGCTCGCCGACATCCCGCTCGCGTCGTTTTTGTCCGACGTGGTCGTTCCCTACGAGACCGACGAGGTCACCCGGCTCATCATCGACGGCCACGACCGCGAGGCGTTCGGCCCGATCGCGCATCTGACCGTCGGCGACTTCCGGGACTGGCTGCTGGACAACGCATCTCGCGGTGACACCGCGGCGCGGCTGACCGCCGTCGCCCCCGGGCTCACCCCCGAGATGGTTGCCGCGGTGTCGAAGATCATGCGCAACCAGGACCTGATCGCCGTCGCCGCCGCCGCGACCGCGACCGCGGCCTTCCGGACCACCATCGGATTGCCGCGCCGGCTGGCCACCCGGCTGCAACCCAACCACCCCACCGACGACCCCCGCGGGATCACCGCCGCGATGCTCGACGGCCTGCTGTTGGGCTGCGGCGACGCGGTGATCGGGGTCAACCCCGCGACCGACTCACCGGCCGCGGCCTGCGACCTGCTGCACCTGCTCGACGACATCCGCGAGCGGTTCGCCATTCCCGTGCAGTCGTGCGTGCTGTGCCACGTGACGACCACGATGGAGCTGGTCGAGCGGGGAGCGCCCGTCGACCTCGTCTTCCAGTCGGTCGCGGGGACCGAGGGCGCCAACGCCGCCTTCGGCACCTCCCTGGCGATGCTGGCGGAGGCCAACGAGGCGGCCCGCTCGCTGCGCCGCGGCACGGTCGGAGACAACGTCATGTACCTGGAGACGGGGCAGGGTTCGGCGCTGTCGGCCGGGGCCCACCTCGGGGTGGGCGGCCAACCGGTGGACCAGCAGACCCTGGAGGCACGCGCCTACGCGGTGGCCCGGGCGCTGCAGCCGCTGCTGGTCGACAGCGTGGTCGGGTTCATCGGTCCGGAATACCTCTACGACGGCAAGCAGATCGTCCGCGCCGGGCTCGAGGACAACTTCTGCGGGAAACTCCTCGGCCTGCCGATGGGCGTCGACGTCTGCTACACCAATCACGCCGCGGCCGACCAGGACGACATGGACACGCTGCTGACCCTGCTGGGCGTGGCGGGTACCGCTTTCGTCATCGCCGTGCCGGGTACCGACGACGTCATGCTCGGCTACCAGAGCCTGTCTTTCCACGACGTGCTGTACGTGCGACAGGCGTTGAGGTTGCGGCCCGCACCCGAATTCGAGGCCTGGCTGGCCGGACTGGGCATGGCCGACGCGCAGGGCCGGATCCTTCCCGCCGACCTCGCGACGTCTCCGTTGCGGGAACTGGCGGCCGGCCGGTGAACGACCTGTGGGCACCGCTGCGGGCCACCACGCAGGCGCGGATCGGCCTCGGCCGGACGGGCAACTCCCTGCCCACCCGGCGCGTCCTGGAGCTGCGGGCCGCGCACGCCGCGGCGCGCGACGCCGTGCACGACCCGCTCGACGTCGACGGCCTGGTCGCACGGCTGCGGGGCATCACCGTCGGCGGGGGCCTCGGCGAGCCGCTGCAGGTGCGCAGCAGGGCGGACTCGCGCGGCGAGTACCTGCGCCGGCCCGACCTCGGCCGCAGCCCGGACGACCTGTCGG
>NZ_JBMIOP010000106.1:0-7312 GCF_049197365.1 Mycobacterium sp. THU-M104 | reverse complement strand
GGTCGTCGTCGCGGTGCTCGTGGCCACCAACCTGATCGCTCACTTCACCACACCATGGGCGAGCATCGCGACCGTGCCCGCGGCCGCCGTCGGGCTGGTGGCCTTGGTGCGCGCCCGGGGTCTGGACTGGGCCGAGTTGGGTCTGGGCCGCGAACACTGGAAGGCCGGGCTCGGTTACGCGCTGGCCGCCGTCGCGGTCGTGGCCGCGGTGATCACCGTCGGCGTGCTGCTGCCGGCGACCCGGCCGATGTTCATGAACAACCACTACGCCACGATCTCCGGTGCGTTGGTCGCCTCGATGGTCATCATCCCGCTGCAGACCGTGATCCCCGAGGAGCTGGCCTTCCGGGGGGTGCTGCACGGCGCGCTGAGCCGGGCCTGGGGTTTTCGCGGGGTCGCGCTGGCGGGCTCGCTGCTGTTCGGTCTGTGGCACGTCGCCACGTCGTTGGGCCTGACCAGCAACAACGTCGGCTTCACCAGGCTGTTCGGCGGCGGGGTAGTTGGCATGCTGGCCGGGGTGACCATGGCGGTGGCGGCCACCGCAGCGGCCGGATTCGTCTTCAGCTGGCTGCGCCGGCGCAGCGGCAGTCTGATCGCGCCGATCGCGCTGCACTGGTCGTTGAACGGACTCGGCGCGCTGGCCGCGGCGCTGGTCTGGCACCTGTCGGCCTGACGCAGCTATACCAGCAGCACCGCCGCGCCGGCGATGCGGCCCGCGCTGAGGTCGCTCAACGCTTGGTCGGCCTGATCGAGCCGATACTCGGGCGTGGTCACCTCGATGTGGTGGTGGGCTGCGAAGTCGAGGAAGGCGCGCGCGTCGGCCCGGGTGTTCGACGTGACCGAACGAACCTGGCGCTCCTGGAACAGATGGCGCTGGTAGTTGAGCACCGGGATATCGGACAGGTGGATACCGGCGATTGCCAAGGTGCCGCCGCGGTCCAGCGCCTCCAGCGCGGGCGGCACCAGGTCACCGACGGGGGCGAACAGGATCGCGGCGTCCAGCGGCACCGGCGGGGCATCGGCGGCGCCTTGAGCCGAGGCGGCGCCCAGCTGCAGCGCCAGCTCCCGCGCCTGCGCACCTCGGGTCATGACGTGCACCTCGGCGCCCTGCGCCAGAGCGACCTGCGCGGTGATGTGCGCGCTGCCGCCGAAGCCGTACAAGCCGAGCCGCCCGCCCGGCGGCAGTTCCGCCCTCAGCAGGGAGCGGTATCCGATGATCCCGGCGCACAGCAGCGGCGCGAGTTCGCTGTCGCTGTACCCGCTCGGTAGATGGTGTGCGAAAGCGGCGGGGACCGTGGCGAATTCGGCGTATCCGCCGTCGGCGTCCCAGCCGGTGTAGCGCGACTCGGGGCACAGGTTCTCGTTGCCGCGACGGCAGTATTTGCACGCGCCGCAGGTGTGGCGCAGCCACGCTATGCCCACCCGGTCCCCTACCCGGAAGCCGTCACCGGCCGCCGACCCTACTGCCGAACCCACTGCGGAGCCCACCTGAATGACCTCCCCCACCACCTCGTGCCCGGGGATCACCCGGTCGCGATGGACGGGAAGGTCACCTTCGGTGACGTGCAGATCGGTGCGGCACACGCCGCAGGCTTTGACGGCGACCAGCAACTCCGTCGGCGCGGGCCGCGGGACCTCGGTGCTGACTTGCTCGAGCGGCCCGGAGGCCATCGGTCCGGGCCGGCGCACGCGCCAAGCGCGCATCGTTGTCGCCGTGGCGGTTGAGGGCATCAGTCCATCATGCCGCTGTCCGCCACGGCCGCAACAGGTTGGTTCCGGCTAGGTCTTTTTCACCATGCCGACGAGCCACAACAGGACCACCGAGCCGAGCAGCGCGGTGAAGAAGGTGAAGATCCAGCCTTCACCCGCAGTGTTGACGAAGAAGCTCAGGATGAAGCCGCCGATCAACGCACCGACGATGCCGATCACGATGTTCATCAAGATGCCGAATCCGCCGCCCTTGATGATCTTGCCGGCGACCCAGCCCGCGAGGCCGCCGATGATGATGTAGCCGATCAGACCGACGCTGGTAAAGGTCGTTGAACGGGCCAGGTATTCGGTAGCTGCGATGACGTTCATGCGCGTCTCCTTGCATTTGCCGGCAAATCCCAGTTCACGTTCGTGGGCCGTGGTTTCGGTATACCCGGTTCGCGTAACGAATCCGGTGCCGAATCGGAGACGATTGGCCCAACGCGGGTGATCCGGATGTGCCGCTCAGATGCGCATCGTCGGTGCCGGTGCCGGTGCCGGTGCGGGCGTCGGGCCGACCTGTCCCGCCGGCGCCTGGCCCGGGGCGGGGACGGGAGTCGGGACCTCCGGCGCCGGCGCGGGTGCTGCGGGGGCCGGCACGGGAGGTGCCGACGCCGCCGGGGCCGGTCCGGGCGCTTGGCCGGGGGCGGGGGCCGGCGCTTGCCCCGGAGCCGCCGACGGAGGCGCCCAGGGCTGGATCGACTCAGCCAGCGCCTTGGCGGCGCCCCTGTCCACCGGGTCGTTGGACGTGCCGAGCCACACCACGAACCAGCGCTGGGGTGGTCCGCCGTTGGCGGCGGGCGCGCCGATGACGCCGGTCCAGATCTGGCCGTTCGGCTTGGCCGTGTCGTTGAACTTGACCTCGTAGTACGACGCGCTTCCCGTGAGTCCGTTGCCGTTGAGGGGGGTTGATTCCTGGTTGATGCGGGTGCCGGGGTAGGGCATGTAGAACTCACCCATGTCCGAGCCGAGCCGTACTGCGGCCTTGGCGTTGTCGGGTTCGGCGCTGGCGTAGAGCTTCTGGTCCAGCCGGCCCAGGACGATCCGGGTGTCGTTGGCGACGGGCGGAGCCTGGCCCGGCATCGGCGGCTCTCCGGTGGTCTTGCTCAGCATGGCCGAGCCGTAGTCGAGGTGCGAGGCGTCCGATTCGACCCATCCCGGGGGCAGCAGGAAGCTGAACCCTCCGACGGCGTTCGTGATCCGGGGCAGGTCCGGTGGCAGGTCCGGGGGCGGCGGCGCGTTGGGATCGGCCGGCGGCGGGGGCGGTGCGTTGGGATCGGCCGGGGGAGGCGCGGCATTCGGGTCACCCGGTGCGGGCGCCGGCGCGGGTGAAGGCGAGGGCGCGGGGGCGGCCGTGGTGGCCGGCGGTGGCCCGGGTTCCGGATCGGCCTTCGAGGTCGCCGGCAGAGCGATACCGACGGCGCTGACACTGGTCACGACCGCAATCGCCAGGGTGGCCCACAGTCTCCTGCGGCGCGTTGAGTTCAGGTCCTCCCGATCCATGGCGACGAACCTACCGCGTTACGGCTGTGACGCAAGGGTGGCTTGCTGACAATGTGATGCGCTTTTTCTCGTGTGGTCCCTGCGGCAATTGGTCAGCGCGCCCGCTCGTCAGCCGAGGTGTCGCCGCGGTGCCGGATACAGGGCGACCTCGTGGGCCTTGACGCTGAACCACACCCGTTCCCCGGGGGTCAGCCGCAATTCCGCGACGGCCTCGACGGTGACTCGTGCGGACACGCCGGGCGCGCCGTCGGGTTGCTCGCGGCCGCGCACCAATACCGCCGAGCCGCGCGTGTCGAGCTTGGCGACGGTCTGCTCGACGGTGTTGCGCGGACTGCCGTGCGGTCGAGTCCCATGGCGCTATTGACCAGGTTGACACCGGCGATACGCGCTCCGAAATTGCTGCGGGGGCCGTCAGCGCCTCGGCCACCGGACCGAATTCGGAGATCCTGCCCGACTCCAGCACCAGGACCCGGTCGGCCAGCGTGAACACGTCCAGCAGGTCATGGGTTATCAGGATCACGGCGCAGCCGCTGCGGGACACCACCGCTCGCAGCACCGCGCGGATGGCCGCGGCCGCGGCGACGTCGAGGCCGGACAAAGGCTCGTCGAACAGCAGCACATCGGGTTCAGCCGCCAGCGCCCGCGCGATCGCAACCCGCTGGGCCTGACCGCCCGAAAGCCGGCGCGGGTTGCAGTCGGCGAGCTGGTGGGCGTCCACCTCGCGCAGCCGGCGCAGCGCCGTCGCCCGCTCCCCGGCGCGCGGAGCGCCACGTACGGAGCTTCTTGGGACGGCTGCGCATCCCGAAGTCGACGTTGTCGACCACATTGAGGTGCGGGAACAACAGCGGATCCTGAAGCAGCAACCCCACCCGGCGCTCGTGCGTCGCCACGTCGACCCCGGCCGCGGTGTCGGTCAGCATCCGATCCCCCAGCCGCACCACCCCCTCGTCGGGGCGCACGAGCCCGGCGATGACGTGCAGGACCGTCGACTTGCCCGCGCCGTTGGGCCCCAGCACCGCGAGCACCTCGCCGGCGGCCGCCGAGAACTCCACATCCAGTCGGCGACCCGCGATCACCGCGCGAAGCTGCAACTGGCTCAACGCCGGCTACGCGTCAATGATGGCCGCTGAGGATGATCCGCATCATCTTGAGGTTGATGCTGGTGAACCGCCAGAACTGCACGAACAGGTTCTGCCGCATCCGCAGCTTCGAGCGGGTGGGCAGCGGCGCGTCCGCGATACTTTCGGCAGTCCGCAGGTTCACCTCTGAGCCGATGCTCTCGCTGTCCATGGAAGTCATGGGACCGCCTTTCACTCGGGGATCAACCACCAAAACGGCCTGGCCTTGGCCTTGTAGATGAACATGTGGTGCAGCAACAGTTTGATCCAGTGCCCGGCCAGCCCGAGCTCGCCGGACGTGCCTGCGATGTCGCGGCCGGTCTGCGGATACTTCTTCGGGTCCGGTACCACCGGGAACATCGTCATCGCGGCGGCCGACCCGTCGCGCATCCCCGCGCCCGCGGAGGCGACGCATGCCGCGCCCATGGTCGCCATCGAGGCGCGGTGGGCGGCGGCGTCGGGGTGCGTGATGCGGTCCCGGATGGTCTCGGCGACCGTCTTGGCCATGATCCCCGACGGCATGCCCGTACGCGGCGGGCTCGGAGTGATGACCGTGCCGTTGGGGCTCTTTCGCGGCCTGGAGATCGGGTGCGGCGGCGCGAACGCGATGCCCGGGGCGAAGATGTTGCGGTACGCCGGGGACTCGTAGGTGTGCGGCCAGTCCTCGGCGGACCACTCGTCGTACGGCTTGCCCGAGTAGTCGGCGTCGACCTTGAGGAATCCCGACGGCGCGAACAGCGTGGACGTGATGTCGTTGCCAACGTTGTCGTAGGCGGCGAGGGGAACGCCCCGAAACGGCGGCAGCAGCATCGCGAAGTCGAAGCCCAGGTCGTGCTCCTTACCGTCGAGCTGCTCATAGCGCAGCTTGCCTTCCATCACCTCGTGCACGGCGGCCTGGGTGATGGCCTTGACGCCGCGCTCGCGGAACAGTGACTCGGTCCACATCCGGCTCGACTGCAGAAAACCCTTCTCCTCGAACTGCATGCCGTCGACGCCGAAGTCGCCGAGCTCGTACTCGTTGGTGAGGTACACGATTTCGGCCATGTCGCGCAGGCCCGCCGCGCGCAGCGTGTTGTCGACGTTGAAGGCGTATTCGAAAGCTGCTCCCTCGCAGGTGCAGGTGCCGTGGCCCACGCCGATGACGAGACGCTGTTTCTCGCCGGCCCGCATCTTGGCCATCACCTTGTGGAGTGCTGCGGACGCCTCGATCGCGTGGTCGGCCGTGCACACGGAGTACGAATATC
This sequence comes from Mycobacterium sp. THU-M104, assembly GCF_049197365.1. Classification (NCBI taxonomy): domain Bacteria; kingdom Bacillati; phylum Actinomycetota; class Actinomycetes; order Mycobacteriales; family Mycobacteriaceae; genus Mycobacterium; species Mycobacterium sp. THU-M104. The sequence continues at coordinate 1,698 of NZ_JBMIOP010000106.1, read as the reverse complement.
CGTCCGGGCCAAGGCCGGGCGTGGCCGCGAAGTTCAGTTGCGGGCCCGTGGCGTTGATCAAATAGTGGTACACCACGGAGCCGGTCTGGCCGTTGCGTTCGGCATCAGTGTAGGTGAAGTCCACCGTCGGCGACGCCTCACTGCCCGTCCCCTCCGGACGGATCGCGGTCGCGCGGGCTTGGTGGAAGATGATGCCCTTGCGGTCATAGATCGGTTTGAGCGGAATCAGCACCTTGTCGGCTTCTATCCGGCCGACGCCGACCCAGATGTTCGACGGGATCCAATTCCAGTCGGCGTTGGGGGAAATCACGACGATCTCGTGCTTGCGGGGTAGCCATCGGCGCAGGTGCAGCGCGGCGGTGTGTCCCGCGATGCCGGCGCCGAGAATAACGACTCGTGCCATAGCAACTCCTCAGTCGGACCAGGCCACAACGGTAGTGCGGCTCGCTGCATTCCACGGTACCCCTGGGGGTATCAACCTCGAAAGGCGGCCTGCCCATCATGACTCACCAGCAGCGCGCCGTGCGCCGCGACTACCCGCTTTCGCTCCCGGTCAGCCCGCGCGCGCCCAGGCCCAGCACCACCAGTGCCGCCACCGCAACCAACACGATCGACAATGCCACCGCCGCGTTGGCGTCGGTCACCCGCTGCAGATAGATCTCCAACGGCAGGGTGCGGGTCCCCCCCTTGCCGCGAACCGGCGAACGTCAGCGTCGCACCGGACTCCCCCAGTGCGCGGGCGAACGCCAGCACCGCGCCCGACACCAGGCCGGGCCGCAGCAGTGGCAGGATGACCCGTCACCGGACGACGCCGGGCCGGGCCCCCAGCGTCGCGGCCACCACCTCGTAGTCGGCTCCGGCGGTGCGGGCGGTGTCCTCGAGGGAGATCACCAGAAACGGCAGGTGCACGCCGGTCGCGTCCTCGATGCGCCGAGCCACCGACCCGCACGGCACCGGTCGTTGGCAGATGACCACGTTCAGGCCGGGCCTGGTCAGCCCGGCGAAGCTCCCGATCTTCTGCGGATTCCCGGGAGCAGTGACGATCACCAGCGTGTTCGAGGCGACGTTTGCGGGACCGCCGGCCAGCAGTCCCGCTTTGGCGACCGTGTCCATCTGCACGGCGTCCGCTGAGGCGAAGACGTCGGCGGTGGCGCCCTGGGTCAGCTGCGTCGCCAGTTCGGACGAACCGGCGAACTCCAAATCGGCGACCTCGCCTGGGTTGTCGGTCGTGAACTGCCCGCCGATCCGGGTGAAGGCCGGCGTGAGCGAGGCCGCGGCGAACACCACTATCGCACCGGCGGATTGCGACGGGCCAGAGGCTGACCTCACCGCGCATCCGACCGGCGCCGCCAGCAGCGTCGTCGCGGCCAGGCAAGCCCCGAACCCGACCCGAGGCATCCGTGCGCCATAACCGGCGAGGGCCGGCCCGGGCGGTCTGCAAGCGTGACGGCCGCGTAACGATCCACATCGTCCGCGCGTCCCGGCGTCCGGGATTTCACTGGCTAGCTTTCGCGCTGATCGTCAAGTCTGACATTTGGGCATGATCGTATAGCCGAGCTATGGGCTCGGTTTTTGCGCGCGATGAACAAGGGGATCGTTCCGATACGGTTGGGCCGCGAATCCGGCAGGCTGATCAGGCGCCGTCGAGCGGCAGGCTTTCGTGTGCGCCGTCAAGCGGCCCAGCGCGAGCGGGCGGCA
>NZ_JBMIOP010000095.1:0-4381 GCF_049197365.1 Mycobacterium sp. THU-M104 | reverse complement strand
TGTGAGGGCGCCGCTCATACCTTGCGCGCACGGTCCCGCCAATAGGGTTCGCGCAGAGCTGTTTTGAGGATCTTCCCGCTGGCGTTGCGGGGAAGCTCGGCGACCACGTCGACGGTGCGCGGGCATTTGTAGGCGGCCAGATGCTGTCGGCAGAACTCGATGACGTCGGCGGGTTCGATCTCGGCCGCAGCCACGACGATCGCCTTGACGGATTCGCCCCAGCGGTCGTCGGGCACCCCGATGACCGCGGCGTCGGCGACGGCGGGATGCTTGATCAGTACGCTTTCTACTTCAGGTCCGTACACGTTCTCCCCGCCGGTGATCACCATGTCTTTCAGCCGGTCCTCGACGTAGACGTAGCCGTCGGCGTCGAGGCGCCCCACGTCGCCGGTGCGCACCCACTCGTCGCCGGTGATCGTTTCGGCCGTTGCCTCCGGGCGGTTCAGGTAGCCGCTCATGTTCTGGTTGCTGCGCACCCAGATCTCACCCGGCTGCCCCGCCGCCAGCAGATCGCCAGTCTCGGGATCGACGATCTTGATCGCCGTTCCCGGCAACGCTTTTCCGGCTGAAAGCTGCAGATGGGGCCGAGCTGGATCGCGATGGTCGGTGTCGCCGAGCGCTGTGACTGCTCCGCACAGTTCCGTCTGGCCGTACACCTGAACGAACTTCGTGCCGGGCCAGGCCGCCAGCGCGCGGTGTAGCAGGGGCAGCGGCATCGGGGCGGCGCCGTACACGATGTAGCGCAGGCCCGAGATCGCGGCAGTTGCCGCCTCGCCGCCGTCGAGGAACCTGGCGATCACCGGAGGGACGACGAACGCGTGCGTCGCGCCGGCCCGCACCGCGGCGACCAGCTCCGCGGCGTCGGGCTCGCGGGTCATGATCGTCGGCATGCCGGGCCGGATGCCGAACAGTGCATACCCGATCCCACCCACGTGGAACAGCGGCATGCACACCAGGTTCGTGTCGCCCTCACCGAAGGGAAACGCCGGCGCGACGTTCGCCGCGTGGTTGACCAGCGCCCGCTGGCTCAGTACCACGCCCTTGGGGCGTCCGGTGGTGCCCGAGCTGTAGATCACCAGCGCGGAGTCGTCGCCGGTGACCTCGGCGTCGGGATCCTCGGGAGATGCCGCGGCGAGCAATGATTCGTACTCGTCCTGGTCGTCACCGCCCACCACCACGATGCGCTGCAGGCCCGGTACGTGAGCGGCAGCCGCCTGCGCCGCGGGATGCAGTTCGGCGCCGGCGAAAAGCAGGCGGGCCCCGCTGTCTTGGAGAACATGCACGAGTTCCTCACCGGCCAGACGCCAATTCACCACGGTGGCCACCGCGCCGATCGATGCGGCCGCGAACAGGGTTTCCAGGCACGCGGGGTGATTCTTGTCCAGGAAAGCCACGCACTGCCCACGCCGGATACCGGCGGCGCGCAGTGCTCCGGCTACGCGACGAATCCGCGTCGCCCACTCGGCCCAGGTCCACTGTGCTTCGCCGTAACGGATAGCCGTGGCGTCGGGGCGCTGTCGTACGTGTTGCTCGATGAATCCGATGAGCGTGTCCGTGGTGCTGGTGAAGGTGTCGACTGCCGGCATAACCCCTCCGAGATCGTTGTGTTCTTCTCTGTAATATGCGGTGCGCCGCCGCCACGGCAACCAGTCAGAGCATGGAGTCGATCATTGCCCCGCCGTCTTGGGCGGCTTGACCGGTCGCGTTGTCGTTCTGCCGGAAGTCGATGAACGCCGACAGGCGAGTCGACGTGTTGAGCAGCTCACCGAATGTGCCGAGGACGGGAACCGTGCCCCGCGGCGACGAAAGGTCGGCGGTGTAGTCGATGGCGGCCATCTGCTGAAAGTTGTTGCCGTGCAACATCGTTATGAGCGGATCGGTCAGGTTTCGCACGTTGGTCAAATCAGAGGACGGGTTGCCGGTCAGCTGGTCGATGTCGTCCTGCAGCGCGGCGACGACATCGGTCCCGTCAGCCGTTTTCACGACGACCTGCAGCTGCGCGCTGGAATCGGCGTTGGAGAGCGCCACCCAGTCCGGGCCGCGGTCGCCGACCGTCCAGCCCGGCGCGGGGATGATCGAGATGCCCTGCGCGATGTCGACCGGGTCGGCGGCCAGCAGCGCCACCGCGGACGCCGGCGGGCGCGGCGTTTGCCCGGCCGGGGCCGGCCGTGGCGGTGAGCAGGACTGCGGCGGCCACGGCGACGACGGACTGCAGGCCGCGCGTGGCCCGTGCCACGGAAAATGGGGGCGTGTGCGGTGGCGACATCATTGCTCCTCGTGCCTCCGGTTGGTTGCGCAAAATCGTAAGGTACAAATCGCCATATGGGCAGATCCCGCAGAGCAGATGCCCGACCCGACAGAAGAACTGCGACATGGTGAATGCCGCCCGTGCCGGTTCCCGCACCTTCGTCGTGACGGGCGCGGCATCCGGGATCGGCCTGGCCACCGCGCGGCGTCTGCTGTCCGAGGGCGGTTCCGTCGTCGGCGCCGACCTGGCCACCCCGCCGCACCTGGGCCCCGATTTTCACTTCGTCACCACCGATGTGACCGACGAGGTTGCGATCGGTGCCGTGCTGGACGCGGTGCCCGGCCGCCTCGACGGCGTTTTCCACGCCGCCGGCGTGGCCGGCGGCGGCCCCGTTCACCTGCTCGACCGTACCGAATGGGAGCGCGTGATCGGCATCAACCTGACCGGCACGTTCCTGGTCGCCAAGGCCGCGCTGTCCAGGATGATCGAGCAACCCAGGGTCGACGGCGAGCGGGGCTCCATCGTCACCGTCTCCAGCATCGAAGGCCTGGAGGGAACGGCGGGCGGCAGCTCCTACAACGCGGCCAAGGGCGGCGTCGTGCTGCTGACCAGGACATGGCGCTCGACTACGGGCCGAGCGGCATCCGGGTCAACGCAATCTGCCCGGGTTTCATCGAAACACCGATGGCTGAAAGTGTTTTCGGTCTGGAGGCGATGGCGGGCCCGCTGGCCTCCATCACCAAGGAACACGCGCTGCACCGGCTCGGCCGGTCCGACGAGGTCGCGGCGATGGCAGCCTTCCTGCTCTCCCGGGACGCTTCGTTCGTCACCGGGCAGGCCATCGCCGTCGACGGCGGCTACACCGCCGGCCGCGATCACGGCGTCGTCAAACTCTTCGGTCTGCCCGAGTGAGCCTTCAGGATCGCGTTACGGTCCGGTGCGCCTGAGAGCGACTCCGCACGCGGGCCGGTGCGGCCCACCGACATCTCTGTACCGATAGTCCTGGCGTCCCGACGCGGCTGTGCGCAGCGATGAGTCGACGGGGACGTCGCAGAACAGGGCGTGCGAGAGCGGCTACCGGCGGGCGGTCGGGGCGAGTGCGGCGTCGGCGGTGGGGTAGAGGGGCAGCTCGCCCCCCAGCCCGCATGCCTCGACAATCCTGGCGACGAGCGGCTCCCGGCTGACCAGGCGCAGCTCGATACCGCGGCGGCGGCACCGTTGCGCCTCGTCGGCCAGCACCGCGAACGCGCAGCAGCCCATGAACTCGAATCCCGTGACGTCGACGACCAGCGGCCCCGGGGCGGAGACGACGCCGCCGGCTTCGACGATCAGCCGGCGCCAGGTGAGCTCGTTGCTGGCGTCGACCTCTCCACCGGCGTTGACGAGAACCGCGCCGTCGATGCGGTCGGTGGTGGCCCTCAGGGTGTTGTGTGGGTCCCCGAGTTCGTAGACCAGCCGCGTGCTGAGGGTCAAATAGGGACTGGATGTGGTGTGGGTACACGCTGTACTCATGTGCTGGACTCCCTGATCGGCCGGCGTTGGAAACGCGGCGACGTTGGCCCGTCCTGCTGTCTGAAGACAGACATTCGCGATGTGTGAACCTTTTTTGTATAACGAAACAGAGCGGTGTGTCTACCCGTGATGCGTGAACGAGTCGTGAGTGCGGACTGCGATCTTCCCGGGCCACGTCTTACCGGCACGTCGCGACCAAGAACGAACTCGTGCTGCTCCGGACCGGGGGCCTCGACTGGTGGACCCGCCGGGTCCGGTTTCACACGGGGTCGGCGGCGGTGGTCCCGGTTCTGCGACCGTGCTCGGCCTCGAGTTCGGCGATCGCCCGGGATGTGCGCTCGCGCAGCAGGATTGCCGCGGTCACACCGCACACGACGGCGATGACGAACGCGATCCAGGAGAACCGCTCCATCCAGCGCTCGGCGGCCATCCCGGCGAAGTAGACCAGGGCGGTGGTGCCCCCCGCCCAGCAGACGGCGCCCGACACGTTGGCGGCCAGGAAACGCGGGTAGCGCATGTTCAGGGCGCCGGCCAACGGCCCGGCGAAGATGCGCAACAACGCGATGAAGCGGCCGAAGAACACCGCACGTACACCCCAGCGGTTGAACAGCTGTTCGGCCA
>NZ_JBMIOP010000072.1:0-23228 GCF_049197365.1 Mycobacterium sp. THU-M104 | reverse complement strand
GGCGCGCAGCGGGTCACCGACACCGACACGGTGTCACCGGTGCAGTCCTGCCTGTGGGGATTCGGTCGGGCAGCCTCGCTGGAGCATCCGCAGGTGTGGGGCGGACTGGCGGACTTGTCGGAAGGCTCGGAAGGCTCGGAAAACGCAGCCGACGAATGGTCGCGGTTGATCTCACACGTGGCATCGGCGTCGCGCAGTTCGGCCGGAGCGGAAGACCACGTGGCGCTGCGTGATCAGTCGGTGTATTTCCCACGGCTGGTTCGACGGCGTGGGCAGCCCATCGCGACACCGCCGGCGCTACGTGGCGACGCAACGTATCTGGTGACCGGAGGGCTCGGATCGATCGGTCTGGAAATCGCCGGATACCTGGCCGCGTACGGCGCTCGGCAGTTGGTGCTGACCGGCCGCCGCGGGCCCGGCGCTGCCGCGCAACAGCGCATCGATGCCATCCGCCAACAGCACGGCTGCGAAATCCGCGTCCTGGCGGCCGACGTCGCCGACGCGGGCCACGTCGCGGGCCTGTTGGCAACCGTGCAGGCCGAGCTGCCGCCGCTGGCCGGTATCGTCCATGCGGCAGGCGAGATCGGTACCACTCCGCTTCGCACGCTGGACGACGCCGAGATCGACCGGGTTTTCGCCGGGAAGGTATGGGGTGCGTGGCATTTGAGCGAAGCAGTCGCTGAGATGCAGCTGGACTTCTTCGTGAGCACCTCCTCGATCGCCTCGGTATGGGGCGGGTTCGGCCAGAGCGCCTACGGCGCGGCGAACGCCTTCCTCGACGGGCTGGCCTGGCGGCAGCGTGCGCAGGGCGTGCCGGGGATCAGCGTCAACTTCGGACCGTGGATGTCGGGGTCGGCGGGCATGGCCGACGAGGAGGCGCGGGCCCGGCTGGCTCGGCGGGGCGTCCGGACGTTGTCGCCCGCCGACGCGCTGGCGGGCATGACCGATCTCATGGCGTCTTCCCGCGCACCTGGGGCGCGACAAGGCCCCGCGCAAGGTGTCGTGGCCCGGATCGACTGGGCGCGCTTCCTGCCGCTCTACCAACAAGCGGGGAGACGTTTGTTCCTGGCCGAGCTGGAGCGGGAGTTGCCCACGCCGGCGACGGGGGTGGCGCGGTCCGCAACGTTCGCCGGGAAGACCCAGTTGGTCGAGCAGCTCACCCACGCTCCGGTGCAGCGGCGCAGGAAGCTCCTCGTGGATCACCTGCGCGAGGCGGTGGCGGAGGTGACGCGAGTCGATGCCGCCGAGATCCGCGAGGACGCCGGATTCTTCGACCTCGGCATGGATTCGCTGATGGCCATGGAGTTGCGGCAACGCATCGAGCAGGGCGTGGGCAAGGAGATACCGGCGACCCTGGCGATGGACCACCCACGCCTGTCCGATGCGGCGGACTACCTGCTCGGCGACGTGCTTGGGCTCGACGCGCAGGCATCTGCCGGTGCAGGGCCCCGGACCGCGCAGGCAGTGACGGCGCGCACCGATGAGCCGATCGCGATCGTCGCGGTGTCGTGCCGCTTCCCCGGTGCGCCCGACCCGGAAGCATTCTGGGAGGTGCTCTCCGGTGGTGTCGATGCGATCCGGGAAGTCCCGGAAGACCGATTCGACATCGACGAGTTCTACGATCCCGATCCGGAGACGCCGGGCAAGATCTACAGCCGCTTCGGCGGATTCCTCGACGCCATCGACGGATTCGACCCGGAATTCTTCGGTATCTCCCCGCGCGAGGCGGTGTGGATCGAGCCGCAGCAGCGGCTGATGCTCGAGACCGTGTGGGAGGGCCTCGAAAGGGCGGGGTACGCGCCGTCCGCACTGCGCGGCAGCCGAACCGGCGTCTTCGTCGGGGTCGGCGCCAACGAGTATGCGCATCTGCTGTCCGCCGAGTCGGTCGAAAAACTCGAGCCCTACTTCATCACCGGCAATGCGCTCAATGCTGTCTCGGGCCGGGTCGCCTTCGCGCTCGGGCTGGAAGGTCCGGCGGTCGCGGTCGATACCGCGTGCAGCTCGTCGTTGGTGGCCGTTCATCAGGCCTGCCAGGCATTGCACTCCGGCGACTGTGATCTGGCGCTGGCCGGTGGGGTGAACGTCTTGCTGAGCCCGGTGACCATCATCGCCGCCTCGCGCGCCAGGATGCTGTCCCCCGTTGGGCGGTGCAAGACCTTCGACGCCTCCGCCGACGGCTATGTGCGCAGCGAAGGCTGCGGGATCCTGGTCCTCAAGAGACTGAGCGATGCTCAGCGCGACGGCGACCGGGTCTGCGCGGTCATCCCCAGCAGTGCGGTCAATCAAGACGGCGCCTCCAGCGGTTTGACGGTACCGAACGGGGGCGCACAGCAACGGCTTATCGCCGCGGCGCTGGCTCGTGCCGGTCTGGCCGGCGGGGAGGTCGACTACCTCGAGGCGCACGGGACCGGAACCCCGCTCGGCGATCCGATCGAGGTGCAGGCGGCCGGAGCCGTCTACGGCGCCAACCGTGACGCGGACCGCCCGCTGCGGATCGGATCGGTGAAAACCAACATCGGCCACCTCGAGGCGGCGTCGGGCGCCGCCGGTCTGATCAAGGTCGTGTTGTCGCTGCAGCACGAAGTGCTGCCGCCGAGCCTGCACTTCGAGACGCCGTCGCCGCATATCCCGTGGGATTCGCTGCCGGTGCGTGTCGTGGACAAGGCCACTCCGTGGCAGGCCAACGGCCGGCCGCGCCGCGCTGGCATAAGTTCCTTCGGGTTCACCGGCACGAACGCACACGTTCTGATCGAGGAGGCGCCGGCACAGCCGGCGACCGCCGACGAATACTCGTCAGGCGACATCGCGGTAGCGGAGGCAGGCGTTCAAGACGAGTCCGTCGGCGTGCTGCCGCTGTCCGCCCGTTCGCCACAGGCGCTGCTGGAGTTGGCGCAGCGATATGCCGTCTGGTTGGACGCGCATCCAAAGGCCGACATCGCTGACGTGTGCTTCACCGCCGGGGTGGGACGTTCGCATTTCGAACACCGTGCCGCGCTCGTCGTGGATTCGGTTCAGGACGCCCGCGACCTGCTGGCCGAGCTGGCCGAGAACCGCACACGACCGGGAGTGATGCGCGGCGAGTGCGCGGACCCGCCGACGACGGCATGGTTGTTCACCGGCCAGGGCAGCCAGCACCCGGGCATGGCACGCGAGTTGTTCGACGCTGAGCCGGTTTTCGCAGACACCGTGACACGGTGTGCGGAAGCGGTCGACGGGCTGCTGCCGCGCCCGTTGCTGGAGGTGCTGTTCGCCACCGACCGCGATACCGGAGGTCAAGCCGGAGAGACACTGCGGGACACCGTGTTTGCTCAACCGGCGCTGTTCGCCGTCGAGATGGGCCTGGCCCGGCTGTGGCAGTCGTGGGGCATCGAGCCCGACGTGGTGCTGGGGCACAGCGTGGGCCAGTATGCGGCGGCGTGTGTGGCCGGGGTGTTCGGTCTCGAGGACGGGGCACGGCTGACGGCCGAGCGCGGCCGGCTGTTCGGCAGTCTGCCCGCCGGTGGGCGAATGGTGGCGGTGTTCGCCGACGCCAAGTACGTCGAGGACATCGCCGGCGCGTTTCGCCGGGTGTCGGTCGCCGCCTACAACGGCGCCAACACGGTGCTGTCGGGCCGGAGCGCGGATCTCGAACAGATCGTCGCCAGGGTCGGCGAAGACGGGGTCCGGTGCACCTGGCTGGAGACCAGCCACGCCTTCCATTCGGAGTTGCTGGAGCCGGTGCTCGATGAATTCGAGACGTACGCGAGGTGTTTGGAGTTCGCCGTGCCGACGTTGCCGCTGGTCTGCAACCGCACCGGCGCCGTGCTCACGCCGGAAACCCCTTTGGAGGCCCAGTATTGGCGCCGGCATTCCCGCCAGCCGGTGCAGTTCGCCGAGAGCGTACGAACCATAGCGGCGCTGGGCTGCTCGGTGTTGATGGAGATCGGTCCGCAGCCGGTTCTGACCGGCGCCGCGGTGCAGATCTGGCCCGAACACCTGGCCGCGCCGCGTGCGATCGTTTCGCTGCGCAAGGGCGTCGATGACCGGCGCCAGATCGCCGAAGCGTTGGCCGGGGCGTACGTCAGCGGCCATCGGCCCACGTTCGCCGCGCTGCATCGTCGGCCTCGCCGCAGACTGGAGCTGCCCACTTATGCTTTCCAGCGTCGTCGCTTCTGGCCCAAGACGTCCGGCCTTCCCGCCGGGTGGGCCGGCCTCGAGGGCCCTGGCGCCACCGGATCCGGAATCCTGGGTAGTGCAAAAGAGCTCGCCTCCGGCGACTCCGTCTACACCAGCCGGCTGTCGGTCAAGTCGCAACCCTGGCTCTCCGATCACGTCATCTACGGCACGGTCGTCGTTCCGGGGGCTACCTATGCGGCGATGGCACTGGCCGCCGTCGGGCCACCGGCGCGGGTGAAAGATGTCTTTTTCTATGAGCCGATCATCCTGCCCGAGAAGAGTTCTCGGGAAGTCCAGCTGACCTTGCATCCGTTGGAGGGCGGCGTGCCGAACGGGGGCGCCTTCAGCTTCCGCGTGCACAGTCGCCCCTACGGTGTCCGCGACGCCGAATGGTCGTTGAACGCCGACGGCACGGTGAGCTCCGGTGTCACCGTAACCGACGGCGAATCGGCGCCGGATCCTGCGGACCCCGCGGAATCCCTTGCCGCGGAAATCGAGCAGATGCAACGCCTGCGGCCGCAGCAGCTCTTCGAGACCTTCGCCGACATGGAGCTGGCGTGGGGGCCCAACTGGTCCGGTTCCCTCAAGTCACTGTGGGTCGGTGAGGGTGAGGCGATAGGTGACGTCACCGTCGGCGAAGAACTGGCCGAGCAGCTCGGAACGGAGCCGATCCATCCGGTGCTGCTCGACCTGTGCACCGGGGTCGCCTTCCCGGCGTTCCCGGCGCTTCTCGCGGCCGAACAAGGGGTGAACGACCTCTTCCTGCCGCTGCGGTACGGACGGGTGGAGGTGGTGCAGAAGATGCCGCGGCGGTTCTACTGCCGCGCGAGGTGGCACACGAGCGCCCTCGACAGTGAAACACAGGTCTTCGATCTCGACTTCGTCGATCGGGATGACCGCCGCCTCGGCGGGATTCGCGAGTTCACGGTCAAACGCGCGCCCCGGGAAGCGTTGTTGCGCGGGCTCGGCGGCGACGCCACCCGGTTGATGTACACCCTCGGCTGGCACGAGGTGCCGCGGCCGGCGTCGATCAGTGATACCGAGGGCGCCGGGAGCGTGATCGGCACCTGGCTGGTTTCCGGATTCGACGAGCTGGCGGCCAGGCTGCCGGGCTGTATCTCTCTCGATCGGACCATCGATCCCGAGCCTGTGGGCCAGCTACTGACCCAGGCGAACGAGCGCGGTGTGCCGTTCTCCGGCATCGTCTGGCGCAGCGCCGGACCGCGTGCGGGGGAGTCGATCGCCGAGTCAGCCGCGCGGCTGGAGACCGAGATCGCCCACCTGCTCAGCGCCGTTCACGCCGTAGGGGCCGATGCCGCGGTCACACTGCCCTATGGGCTGTGGATCGTCACCGAACGGGCCGTGGCGACCGAATCCGGCGAGCACGTCGACCCGGTGCAAGCAGCACTGTGGGGGCTCGGACGCACGATCGTCAACGAGGAACCGGTCCTGCGCTGCAGGCTGGTCGATTGCGACGGTTCGACGGAGGCCGTGCATTCGCTGGCGGGTCTTCTCGCTGCGCCGATTGACGAACCGGAACTCGCGCTGCGGCAAGGCAAGTTCTTGGCGTCGCGGCTACTGCAATGGTCGCGCAGCGGTCGTCTCGCGGTCCCGCGGGCAAGCGATTACGCGCTGGCACCCGCCGAACGCGGCGCGATCGACAACCTGCGTCTGATCGAGTCGGACGTGCCGCCGCCGGACGACGGCTTTGTGCAGGTCCGGGTCGAGGCAGCCGGTCTGAACTTCCGGGACGTGCTCAATGTGCTGGGCTTGTATCCGGGCGACCCGGGCCCGATCGGCGGTGACTTCGCAGGTGTCGTCACCCAGCTGGGCGGTGGCGTCACCGGGCTCGAGGTCGGCCAACGCGTATACGGCTTCATGCAGGGCGCGTTCGCCAGCCGGTTCAATGTCCCGGCCCAGTTGCTGGCCCCGATTCCCGCCCGCGTGAAAGCGGTGGAAGCGGCGACCATTCCCGCCGCGGCCTTGACGGCCCGGCTCGCGTTCGACTGGGCACAGTTGAAGCCGGGCGACCGGGTGCTGATTCACGCCGCCAGCGGTGGCGTGGGACTGGCCGCCATCCAGATGGCGCAGCAGCACGGTGCGATCGTCTTCGCCACCGCCAGCACCTACAAACGTGCGACGCTGCGCAAACTGGGCGTGGAATACGTCTATGATTCGCGCAGTACGGATTTCGCCGACCAGATCCTCGCGGATACGGGCGGCGCCGGCGTCGACGTCGTGCTCAACAGCCTCACCAACGAGGGGTTCGTCGAAGCGACCGTAAGGGCCACCGCTCAGAACGGTCGATTCGCGGAGATCGCCAAACGTGACATCTGGACTCCGGAACAGATGGCGGCGACGCGTCCCGACATCGCCTACGAGATCGTGGCGTTGGACACGGTGACTTTCCAAGAGCCCGAGCGTATCCGCGGTCTGCTGGGTGAGGTGTCGGATGGTTTGGCGAGTGGCGAATGGACGCCACTGCCCGCCGAGATCTATCCGCTGACGGAGGCAAAGACGGCGTTTCGCCGGATGCAGCAGGCGCGGCACATCGGAAAAATCGTGCTGCAAATGCCGAGTCCACTACAACCGCGACGTGATCGGACCTATCTGATCACCGGTGGGCTGGGTGCGATCGGCCTGCACGCGGCGGCCTATCTGGCCCAGCTCGGTGCCGGTGACATCGTCTTGACCAGCCGGCGCGCCCCTGGTCCTGAAGCGCAACGGGAAATCGACGACATCACCGAGCGCTACCGGTGCCGCATCCATACCTTCGGGGCCGATGTCGGCGACGAGGCCCAGGTCGCGAAGCTGCTGGAGCGCATCCGCGCGGAGTTGCCGCCGCTGGCGGGAGTGGTGCATCTGGCGGGCGTGCTCGACGACGCGCTGCTGTCCCGACAGAATATCGAGCGCTTCCGGACGACCCTGGCGCCCAAGGCGTTCGGTGCGTGCTATGTGGACGCGCTGACGAAGGGCGACGATCTCGACTTCTTCATCGTGTCCTCCTCGGTGTCCAGCCTGCTCGGTACACCCGGCCAGGCCAACTACTCGACCGCCAACGCGATGCTCGACGGGCTGGTCGCGGAACGAAGGGCGCAGGGCTTTCCGGCGACTGGACTCAACTTCGGTCCCTGGGCCAAGGGTGGCATGGCCTCGTCAGAGGCTGCACGCGCCAATATCGTCGCGCAAGGCTTGGTTCCCATGGAACCCAAGGCCGCCCTGAACGCCTTGGCGGAGGTGGTCGCCAACGGTGCCGGGCAGGCGACGGTCATCATGGCCAACTGGCAGCGCGCTGCGAAAGTGCTGGGCGGCTCGCGTCCACCGATTCTCGACCTGGTGTTACCGAGTGCCGTCACGGAGCCGACCGGCGACAGCGAGTTGCTCCGGCAACTGCAGGAAATACCGGCGGCTCAGCGCGCCGGTTTCATCACCGAATTCCTGCAGCGGGAGGTTCAGGGCTTCCTACGGCTCGCGCAACCGCCCGCGGACACCAGCAGGTTCCTGGACTTGGGCACGGACTCGCTGATGGCGGTCGAACTCCGAAACCGGTTGCACAGCCAGTTCGGCGGCGCGTTCACGATCAACGCCACCGCGGTGTTCGACTATCCGACCATCGGGGCGCTCGCCGAGTACCTGGCCGCTCAGCTGCCTGACTCGGAACCACAGTCGGGTGGGGCGAAATCGGGTGCGGCGCCCCAGCCAGAACCCGTCGCGTCCCCGGAAACAGGTCCGGAATCGGGTCCAGGATCCGCTGCGGCGGCCGACTCCATTTAGTCGCGCGTCGTCATTTAGTCGCGCGTCGTCATTTCGTCGCGCGTCGTCGATTCGTCGACATTGTGCCGGCAGCGCTCAGCCCCGTGTACCCCGCGACGGTGCGCGTCGCAGTGTCCGACGCCTCTTCGCGTCCTCGGGCATCGTCGCGATCCCCCGCGCCTGTGCGAATAAAAGAGGCTGGTCGGGGCGGGTGCCGGTGCCCGCCGCACGGGGCGAGGCAACGTTCTCCGACAGCCCGGCTGTGGCTAAAGCCTTGCCAGCTCGTAGTCCGCGATGTGGCCGATCAGCACATGCAGGTGGTCGCCCGAGGATCCCAGGGTTTGCTCGATCGCGGTGAGCCGGGCCGCGTAGTGCGCGACCGGGTACTCCGCGGTCACTCCGATGCCGCCGTGCATCTGGATCGACTCCTGCGCGATGTGCCGGCCCGAGCGGCCGATCTGCAGCTTGGCCCGCGAGGCGATGACCGGGTCGAGGTTGCCGTCGGCGATCGACATCGCGGCGTACAGGCTCATGCTGCGGGCCATTTCCAGCGAGACGTACATGTCGGCGGCCCGCTGGGTCAGCGCCTGGAATTTGCTGAGTGTGACGCCGAACTGTTTGCGGGTCTTGAGGTAGTCCGTGGTCAGCCGCAGCGCTTCCTCCATTGCACCGACCGCTTCGGCGCACAATCCCGACTGGATGCGGATCACCGCGTCACGGATGGCGACCGACGCGTCGGCCCCATCCCCCAGGGGTTCGGCAGGTACGGAGTCCAGGTCGACCTGTGCGCCGCGCTGTCCGTCGAAGGTGCGGTAGGGATGGCGGGTGACGGAGGCGTTTTTTGACGTCGCGTCGACCAGGAACAGCCCGGTTCCGCCGTCTGGAAGCGCGGCGCTGACCACCAGTATGTCGGCGCAGTCGCCGGCCAGCACCGGGTTCTTCCGTCCGCTCACAGTCCACGAATCTCCCTGCCGCGCAGCCTTGGTGGTCAACTGGGCAGACGGTGTGCGCTGACCCGGCTCGCGGTGGGCGAAGGCTAACAGAACCTGTCCGCTCGCGACGTCGTCGAGCAGCTGCTGCCGCTGCGGGCCGCCCAGCGCGGCGACCAAGGCGCCGGGCCCCAGCGCGGCGTGCAGTACCGGTTCGGGCGCAAGCCGGCGGCCAACCTCGTTGAGCACCACCATGATCTCGATCTGGCCCGCCTCGTCCGGGTCTAACCCCAGGCCCAGGATCCCGGTGTCGGCCAGCTGACTCCAGACGTCGCGGCTCCAGCCGAGATCGGAGCCGATGACCTTGTTGCGGCTCTCCGCGTCGTAGGTGCGCGCCAGCAGGTCGCGCGTGGTGTCTCGGAGCAGTGCCTGCTCTTCGCTCAATTGAAAGTCCATGGTTGCCTCACAATCCCAAAATTTTCACAAACCCAAAATGGTGGACGCGATGATGTTGCGCTGCACTTCGCTGCTCCCGCCGTAGATCGACGTCTTGCGGTAGTTGAGGTAATGCGGCGCGCTCTGTTGCGCCCAGGCCGGCGACGAGATGTCGCTGACATCCGGGCTGTTGGCCGGCAGCGCATCGGCCCCGGCCACCTCGACCAGCAATTCGGTGGCCAGCTGCTGCAACTGGCTGCCGCGCAGCTTGAGCACCGACGACGCCGGATTCGGCTTGCCGCCGGAAGAATCCGACACCACCCGCGACTGCGTGAGTTCCAGTGCGAGGAGCTCGTTTTCGGCCTCGGCCAGCCGGGCCGCGAACAGCGGGTCGTCGAGGATCCCGGTCTGCGCGGCGTACCTCTTCACCTCGGCCAGACGTACCTTGGTGCGCCCCACCCCGGCGATGCCCGTGCGCTCGTTGCCCAGCAGGAATTTCGCGTAGGTCCAGCCCTGGTTCTCCTCTCCGACAAGCTGGTTGGCGGGAACCCGGACGTCGGAGAAGAACAGCTCGTTGACCTCTTGGCCGCCGTCGATCGTCGTGATCGGCCGCACGGTGATGCCCGGCGTCTTCATGTCGAAGAGCAGGAACGAAATGCCTGCTTGGCGTTTGGGCGCGTTCGGATCGGTGCGCACCAGGCAGAAGATCCAGTCCGCGTACTGGCCCAGAGTCGTCCAGGTCTTCTGGCCGTTGACGATGTAGCTGTCGCCGTCGCGGACGGCGGTTGTGCGCAGCGACGCCAGGTCCGAACCGGCCTCCGGCTCGGAGAAACCCTGGCACCACCAGATGTCCAGGCTGGCCGTCGGCGGCAAAAACCTCTTCTTGATCTCCTCGGAACCGAATTCGGCGATCACCGGGCCCACCATCTTGGTGTTGAAGTTCAGCGGCTCCGGGACGCTCGCCAGCTGCATCTCGTCGGCCCAGATCTGGTGCTGGGTGGGCGTCCAGTCCTTGCCGCCCCACTCGACGGGCCAGTTCGGCACCGCCAGCCCGTGCTCGTGCAGGATCTTGTGACTGGTGACGACGTCGCCGGGCACCGACGTCGAACCCTCCCGCATCCGGTCGCGCAGCTCCTGCGGGATCTTCGTCGTGTAGAACGTGCGAAGTTCGTCGCGGAACGCGGCTTCCTCCGGTGTGAGCGCCAATTGCATGGCAGCCTCCTGTTCTCTAGGGGAACGTGGCGACCCGCGGCGGAGTGGGTTTTCCCGATCAAGGTCGTTCGCTTGGCTTACATCTTTACCTATCGGGTGCGAGTGTTGTCCACAGCGTCGGATTAATCCACAAATTCGCCCGGTGACGAGCTTATCGGGGGTGTTTGGGCGCCCGACGCGCCTACGGTCGTCGCATGCGCACAGACTTCCCCGCCGAGCGACTGCATCGACGACTCGCCCCCGACCCGCACGCGGAATCGGGGGACGAGTCCGCTGAGGAACCAGATTCATTGCTGCCGCGGTGGCTTCCCGAGGCGTCGCCCGGTCCGAGCTGGTTGGCCAGGGTGCGCGCCGATCCGGGCAGGGCCGGTGCCATCGCGTTGGCGGCCGTGGCGGCGCTTGCCGTCCTGGTCACCGTGTTCACCTTGCTGCGTGACCGGGCCGCGCCCGTGATGTCGGCCAAGCTGCCCCCGGTGGAGAAGGTGTCCTCGTCGAGTCCCCGGCCGTCGGCGAGCCCGGGCGCCGGCGAACCGGCAGAAGCCGATCACTCGGTGGTGGTCAGCGTGGTCGGCCTGGTGCATACGCCCGGGCTGGTCACTTTGGCGCCGGGCGCGCGTATCGCGGATGCGCTGCAGGCCGCCGGCGGTGCGGTGGCCGGTGCCGACACCATCGGGCTGAACATGGCTCGCCCACTGGACGACGGCGAACAGATCGTGGTGGGGCTGGCGCCTGCTCCGGGGCGGCCGGCGGGGCTGGGCAGCTCAGTGACCGCCGGCCCGGTGCCGGCCCGGGGGGCAGCGCCGGTATCGGGATCGGCGAAGCCGAAGCCGGGTAAGGTGCTCGACCTCAACGCCGCAACCGTGGAGCAGTTCGACACCCTCCCCGGGGTCGGGCCGGTCACCGCCGCCGCGATCGTGGCGTGGCGACAGGCCAACGGCAAGTTCACCAGCGTCGACCAGCTCGCCGACGTCGACGGTATCGGCCCGGCGCGGCTGGAGAAGCTGCGTGCCCTGGTCCGCGTCTGACCCGCCCGGGCCCCGGTCACCCACCTGCGGCGAGCCGGCGCCGGCGCGCGTCGATGTCCGCCTGGTGCCGGCTGCGCTCACCGGCTGGGTGGTGACCGCCGCGGGGATCGTGTGGCCGGTGGGCCGGGCCCTGGCGTGGTGCTGCATCGCGTTGCTCGCGGCCTCGGGCGTGCTGGCCTGCTATGCGGCGGGCCGTTCCGGCGAGCATTCCCGCCTGCGGGCGGTCGGCGCCGGGATTTTCGCCGTCGCGGTCGTGGGCGCCGGATTCGGCCTCGCGATCGCCCTGCGTTGCGATGCATTGGGCCGCCACCCGATTACCGCCGCGTTCGGGACGACGGCCCCGGTGACGGTCATCCCCACCGAGAGCCCGGTGGCGCTGTCTGGTGGACGGCTGATGTTCCGTGCTGGCCTGGCGCGCTTGCGGGCCGACGAAATATCCGGCCGTGTAGTCGTTTTCGCGCGATCCTCCGACTTCGACGACCTGATGGTGGGCCAGCCGGTGCGGTTCGTCGCCCGGATCAGCCGGCCGGCTCGCCACGACTTGACCGTCGCGGTGCTCAACGCCGCGGGCCGGCCGGCCGTGGGCACCGCCGGTGCGGTGCAGCGGGTGGCTCACACGGTGCGCAGGCGCTTCGCTGCCGCTGCCCGCGACGCGCTGCCGGCCGCCCAGGGTGCGATGTTGCCAGCGCTCGTCCTCGGCGACACCGCGGCGATGACTGCCCAGGTAGGCCGCGAGTTTCGCGCGGCGGGAATGACGCATCTGACGGCGGTGTCCGGGGCCAACGTCACCATCGTGTGTGCGGCGGTGCTGGTGTCGGCGCGGTTGGTCGGGCCGCGCGCGGCGGTCGCGCTCGCCGCGGTCGCACTGGTCGCTTTCGTCGTCGTCGTACAGCCGACTGCGAGCGTGCTGAGGGCGGCGGTGATGGGAGCGATCACACTGGCGGGCATGCTGTCGTCGCGCCGGCGGCAGGCGATCCCGGCGCTGGCCGCCACGGTGTTGGTGCTCGTGGCCGTCGCGCCCCAGCTGGCCGTCGACGTGGGGTTCGCGCTGTCGGTACTGGCGACGGCCGCGCTGGTGGTGATCGCGCCGGCCTGGTCGCGGAGCCTGGTCGCCAGAGGCTGGCCCCGGCCGGCCGCGGATGCATTCGCGGTTGCCTGGGCCGCCCACGCGGTGACCGCCCCGCTGGTGGCCGGTATCTCGGGGCGGGTAAGCCTGGTCGCTGCCGTGGCCAACCTCGCGGTGGCACCCGTGGTCCCTCCGATCACGTTGCTGGGCAGCGCCGGGGCCGTGCTGGACCCGTTGTGGCCGGCCGGCGCGCGACTGCTGATCCGTTTCACCGGGCCCGAGCTGTGGTGGGTTCTGGGCGTGGCGCGGTGGGCGGCCGCGGTGCCCGCGGCCACCGCGCGCGTGCCGTCGGGCGCGGCGGGAGTTCTGCTGGTCGGCGGTGTCACGCTGGTGCTGCTGGTCGCGGTCGTGCGGCTGGGGCGGCGGCGCCGGTTTGGCACGGCGTTCGGCTACGCCGTTGGGCTCCTCATCCTGTGTCTGCTGGCCTGGTCGCTGTCGGGACTGGTCGGTTCCTCGTCAGAATCCCGTGACACCATCGTGGGATGAGCGAGGATTCATCGTTGCACCTGGTCTTGGGAGACGAGGATCTTCTGGTCGAGCGGGCCGTGGCCGACGTGCTGCGGGCGGCGCGCACGCGGGCCGGCACCAATGACGTTCCGGTCAACCGGATGCGGGCCGGTGAGGTCAGTACCTACGAGCTCGCCGAGCTGCTCAGCCCGTCGCTTTTCGCCGACGAGCGCATCGTCGTGCTCGAGTCCGCCGCCGACGCCGGAAAGGAAGCAGTCGGGGTGATCGCCTCGGCCGCCGCCGATCTCCCGGCCGGCATCGTGCTGGTGGTGGTGCATTCCGGTGGGGGGCGCGCCAAGGCGCTGGCCAAGGAACTGCAGTCGCTCGGCGCCACGGTGCATCCCTGCGCGCGGACCACCAAGGCCGCCGAACGCGGCGACTTCGTCCGCAAGGAGTTTCGTGCCCTGCACGTCAAGGTCGACCAGCCGACGGTGACTGCGCTGCTGGACGCCGTCGGGTCCGATCTCCGCGAGTTGGCATCGGCCTGTTCGCAGCTGGTCTCCGACACCGGCGGGCTCGTTGACGCGACGGCGGTGCGGCGCTACCACAGCGGCAAGGCCGAGGTGAAGGGGTTCGACATCGCGGACAAGGCCGTGGCAGGCGACGTCACGGGGGCCGCCGAGGCGCTGCGGTGGGCGATGATGCGGGGCGAGCCGCTGGTGGTGCTCGCCGACGCGCTCGCCGAGGCCGTGCACGCCATCGGCCGGGTGGGGCCGCTGTCGGGCGATCCCTATCGCTTGGCGGCGCAGCTGGGGATGCCGCCGTGGCGGGTGCAGAAAGCCCAGAAACAAGCGCGGCGCTGGTCCCGAGATACGGTGGCGACCGCGCTGAAACTGGTGGCGGTGCTCAATGCCGACGTCAAGGGGGCCGCAGCGGATGCCGAGTACGCGCTGGAGGCCGCTGTCAGGCGGGTTGCCGAGCTCGTGGCCGACTGAGCTCCGCCGACAGAGCAGACAGACCAGGCAGGGTGGCCGGTGGCTGTTCGGGCGCGTCTCAGATTTTGTTGAGGACGCGGGCCAGCGCCGACTTCCGGTTGGCCGCCTGGTTCTTGTGAATCACGCCCTTGCCGGCCGCTTTGTCCAGTTTGCGGTTGGTCTCCACGAGCAGTTCGGCGGCTTTGTCCTTGTCGCCGGTGTGGGCGGCCTCACGGAAGGCGCGGACGGCGGTGCGCAGCGAGGACTTCACCGACTTGTTGCGCAGCCGGGCGCGCTCGTTGGTGCGGTTGCGCTTCTGCTGCGACTTGATGTTGGCCACGCCTGAGTTTCCTTCTTCTTTGATTCGGTGGTTGCTGGGGACCGGCATCCGATATCCCCCGGCGGCGACTGCCCAGGTTATCAGTCGGTTACGT
The DNA here is from genome assembly GCF_049197365.1 of Mycobacterium sp. THU-M104. Lineage (NCBI taxonomy): Bacteria > Bacillati > Actinomycetota > Actinomycetes > Mycobacteriales > Mycobacteriaceae > Mycobacterium > Mycobacterium sp. THU-M104. The sequence goes on along the minus strand of NZ_JBMIOP010000072.1, from coordinate 8,738 downwards.
TTTTACCCAAAATGGGAACCCTCGACCCGCCATGACGTCAATTTGGGGCAGCATCGGACATGTGAAATCCGCGAATGAGCTCGATGAAACCGGCCACGGTCTGCGCGATCTGTCACGCGCCGGGCGCATCTTCGGTGGTTACGGCACGTCGGAGTCCTATGCGATGGCCTTCGACGAGATGTTCGACGCCCAAGGCGCCGTCCGCGGCCCCTACAAGGGCATCTACGCCGAACTCGCACCGGCGGATGCCTCGGATCTTCAGGCCCGTGCCGAAGCGCTGGCCCGCGCGTTCATCGACCAAGGCATCACGTTCTCCCTGTCCGGGCAGGAGCGGCCCTTCCCGCTCGACCTGGTTCCGCGGGTGATCTCGACCGCCGAGTGGAGCAAGCTGGAGCGCGGCATCATCCAGCGGGTGAAGGCACTCGAGATGTATCTCGACGACATCTACGGCGATCAGGAAATCCTGAACGACGGCGTGATCCCGCGCAGCCTGATCACCTCCTGCGAGCATTTCCACCGCCAGGCCGTGGGGATCGTCCCACCCAACGGCGTGCGCATCCACGTCGCCGGCATCGACCTGATCCGCGACGACAAGGGCATTTTCAGAGTACTGGAGGACAATCTGCGCTCGCCGTCAGGCGTGTCGTATGTGATGGAGAACCGCCGCACCATGGCTCGCGTCTTCCCGAACCTGTTCGCCACCCATCGGGTGCGTGCCGTCGACGATTACGCCTCGCACCTGCTGCGTGCGCTGCGCAATTCCGCGGCCACCAACGAGGCGGATCCCACCGTCGTCGTCCTCACTCCCGGAGTCCGCAACTCGGCGTACTTCGAGCATTCGCTGCTGGCCCGGCAGATGGGCGTGGAGCTGGTCGAGGGGCGAGATCTGTTCTGCCGGGACAACCAGGTGTACCTGCGCACCACCGGGGGAGAGCGTCAGGTCGACGTCGTCTACCGGCGCATCGACGACGTGTTCCTCGACCCGCTGCAGTTCCGCGCCGATTCCTTGCTGGGGGTGGCCGGCCTGGTCAACGCAGCCCGCGCCGGTAATGTCGTGATCTCCAGTGCGATCGGCAACGGTGTCGGCGACGACAAGCTCGTCTTCACCTACGTGCCGACGATGATCGAGTACTACCTGGGCGAGAAGCCGCTGCTGGCCAATGTGGAGACACTGCGGTGCTGGCTCGACGACGAACGCCAGGAGGTGCTGGACCGGATCGATGAATTGGTGCTCAAGCCGGTCGAAGGGTCGGGTGGCTACGGGATCGTGTTCGGTCCGGAGGCCTCTGCCAAGGAATTGGCAGCCGTCGCCAAAAAGATCCGCGACGATCCGCGCAGCTGGATCGCACAACCGATGATGGAGCTGTCGACCGTGCCGACCCGGGTTGGTGATGCCCTGGCTCCGCGTTACGTCGACTTGCGGCCGTTCGCCGTCAACGACGGCGACGACGTGTGGGTGCTGCCGGGTGGATTGACCCGGGTGGCCCTGGTCGAGGGGTCGCGGGTGGTCAACTCCAGCCAGGGTGGCGGATCCAAGGACACCTGGGTCCTGGCGCCGCGCGCGTCTGGCGCCGAGCGCGAACTCGGCGCCGCCGAGGTGGTGCGCTCGCTACCGGACCCGGCGCCCGACGGCCGCGGGAAGCGGCGGCGAAGCCAAGACGAGCAACCGCGACACAAACAGCGCCAACGCGCGGAGGCGACCCGCTGATGCTGGCCCGCAACGCCGAGGCGCTGTACTGGATCGGCCGATACGTCGAGCGGGCCGACGATACCGCGCGGATCCTCGATGTCGCCCTGCATCAACTGCTCGAGGACTCCAGTGTCGATCCCGATCACACGTCGCGGCTGTTGTTGCGAGTGCTGGGCATCGATCCGCCTGACCACGATCTCGACGTCTGGTCGCTGACCGAGCTGGTCGCCTACAGCAGCGACCTTACGGGGGGATCCTCGATCGTCGACGCGATCACGGCTGCGCGCGAGAACGCGAAGTCGGCGCGCGAAGTGACATCGAGTGAGATCTGGGAGTGCCTGAACACCACATATCACGCCCTGAGTGAGCGGCGGCGTGCGGCAAAAAACCTTGGGCCGCACGAGTTTTTGTCGTTCATCGAGGGTCGGGCGGCGATGTTCGCCGGGTTGGCTGATTCGACGCTATCCCGTGACGACGGGTACCGGTTCATGCTGGTGGGCCGGGCCATCGAGCGGGTCGACATGACGGTGCGACTGCTGCTGTCGCGGGTCGGTGACAGCGCCTCGTCGCCGGCCTGGGTGACGTTGTTGCGTTCGGCGGGTGCCCACGACACCTATCTGCGCACCTACCGTGGGGCGCTGGACGCGGGGCGCGTGGTCGAGTTCATGTTGCTCGACCGGCTGTTCCCTCGTTCGGTGTTCTTCTCGCTGCGGCTGGCCGAACACAACCTGGAGGAGTTGCTGCACAATCCGCAGAGCCGGGTCGGATTGACCATCGAACCGCAGCGACTGCTCGGCCAAGCCCGCAGCGAGTTGGAGTTCGTGCAGCCCGGCGTGCTGCTCGAATCCTTGGACACGCGTTTGGCGAGCCTGCAGCAAACCTGCCATGACGTCGGGGAAGCGCTGGCGCTGCAGTACTTTCACATCACGCCGTGGGTGGCGTGGTCTGATGCCGGCCACAATGGCCGGTTGGATGGCCGGTTGGTCGACAAGTCGGGGGAGGCCTGATGTGGCGGTTGCGGCTGGTGCACACCATGGGCTATGCCTACCAAGCGCCGGTGACCGCGTCGTACAACGAAGCGCGGCTGACCCCGCGGTCGAACAGCAGACAGAACGTGGTCCTCAACCGCGTCGAAACCGTTCCGGCCAGCCGGTGCTACCGCTACATCGACTACTGGGGCACCGCCGTCACGGCGTTTGACCTGCACGCCCCGCACGTCGACCTGACGGTGATGTCATCCTCGGTCGTCGAGACGGAGGCGCAGCAGTCGCCGGTCGGCGACGCCAACTGGAGCGACCTGCGTTCCGGGGCGGTGATCGACCGGTTCGACGAGCTGCTGCGACCGACCCCGCACACCCCGCCTGGAAAGCGCCTCGGGGCGGTGGGCAGGAAGATCGCGAAAAATCACGAGCCCGCCGACGCCGTCGTGGCCGCGGCCGAGTGGGTGCGGGGCGCGCTCGAATACCTGCCGGGTGCCACCAGCGTTCATTCGTCGGGGTTGGATGCGCTCGGCGAGGGCAGAGGGGTGTGCCAGGACTTCGTGCACCTGTCACTGATGCTGCTGCGCAGCATGGGGATTCCGGGGCGTTACGTGTCCGGTTACCTGCACCCCAAGCGCGACGCGGTCGTGGGGGACACCGTGGACGGGCGCAGCCACGCCTGGATCGAGGCTTGGACAGGTGACTGGTGGAGTTTTGACCCCACCAGCGGTACCGAGATCAACGAGCAATACGTCAGCGTGGGTGCGGGGCGAGACTACGCCGACGTCGCCCCGCTGAAAGGCATCTACTCCGGCGAGGGGGCGACCGACCTCGACGTCATCGTGGAGGTCACCCGCCTGGCCTGACGGTGCGGTGGCCGGGGTGTCCGCGTGAACCGCGCTCACAAGGGTCCGCCGATCTCCACCCGGTGCGGGTCCTCGCCGAGCTCGATCCGGCCACCGAACTCGCCGGCGGCCAGCGCCCGCCACTGCTCCCGCTGGCCGGGCACCAGCGCCGGCACGTAGTGCGTCATCACCAGGGTGCCCACGCCGGCGCGGGCCGCCGCCGCCGCGGCCTCCTGCACCGAGGAGTGGTAGTCGCAGATGTCCTGCAGCCGCTGCTGGGGGATGTTGACGACGATGTCCTTGCGGATCACGGTGTGCACCAGGGCATCGGCCCCGGCGGCCAGCCCGTCGAGGCCGGCACAGGGCACCGTATCCCCGGCGAGAACCACTGCGGCGCCGCCAAATTCGATGCGGAACCCGATGGTCGGTGCCACCGGGCGGTGATCGGTCGGGGCGACTCGGACCGATACGACGGCCCGCTCCCACACCGGGCCGTCGGTGTGCTCGTGGACCTGTACCGACGGTGGCGCGTTGAGGTCGCCGTGATGAGCGATCCGGTAGTCGATATCGTGCCGGAACGCCTGCAGTGTCGCCTCGACCGTTTCGGCGGTGCCGGGCGGCCCGATGATCGGCAGCGGCGTCGGATCGGGCGCGAAGGTGCTGATCCAACGGGTGATGGGGACGTCGCCGAGGTCGCTGGTGTGGTCGCTGTGCAGGTGGGTGAGCAGCAGCACCGACAACGCGGCGGCCCCCACCCCGACCGCCGCCGCGCGCTGCAGCACCCCGCGCCCGCGGTCCACCAGCACAACCTGGCCGCCCGCCCGCACCAGGGTGGACGGACCGGCGCGGTTCGGGTCGGGGATGGGGCTGCCGGTTCCCAGCAGCGTGATCTCGATCATGGCGTCATCTTTGGGCCGCACGCGCGTACAGTGCCCGATCGCCGCTTCCGGGCCGCGGTCGTGGACGCGTGACCTGGCGCTCGGGACGCGGTAACCTGACGAGATCCAAATCACCCTCGGTGGGAGGCCAGATGCGCATCGCGGACGTCTTGAAGAACAAGGGGGCGGCGGTGGTGACGATCAACCCCGATGCGACGGTCCACGAGCTTCTGGCGGGTCTGGCGGAAGGGAATATCGGCGCCATGGTGGTGGTCGACGCGCAGGGCGTCGTCGGCATCGTCTCGGAGCGCGATGTGGTGCGCCAACTGCACGCGCACGGCGCCAGCGTACTGTCGCGCCCGGTGTCCAAGGTCATGACGTCCGCGGTCGCCACGTGCACGAAGGCCGACACGGTCGACACGGTCAGCGTGCTGATGACCAAGCACCGGGTGCGCCACGTGCCCGTGCTCGACGGCACGAGGCTGGTCGGCATCGTCAGCATCGGCGACGTCGTCAAGACGCGGATGGAAGAGCTCGAGGCCCAGCAGCAGCAACTGCATTCCTACATCACGCAGGGATGATGGCCGTCTAACGCCAGGCGTAGTCCGCGCGCAGCCGCGCGGCCACCAGGTCGAAAGTCTCACGCTCCAGCATCGCGCCCTCGCGGCGGATGCCTTCCTCGGGAACGTCGAGCACCCGGTCCAACCGAACCCAGTTTTTCCTGGCCCCGTCGTCCCAGCTCCCCGCCCCGATCCCGACCCAGTCCGGGTCGGTGGCAGGGCGCTCCTGGGCGGACACCATCAACCCCAGCAGTGCATCGCGGTCGCGGCCCACGATGAGTACCGGCCGGTCCGTGCCGCGGGTGGGATCGTCCTCGTCGACCACCCACGTCCACACGATCTCCCCGGGATCGGCGCGGCCGTCCAGGGCGGGGGCATAGACCAGCTCGCGGGCCCGCTGCACGGTGGGGAAACTGTTGCTGGTCACCGGCCGGCCCGCGGTGATCGAGGCCGGTGGCGGCGGCGCAACCGCCGCGATGACGTTGGCGGTGATCGTGAGTGCCTGCTGGATTTCCCGCAGGACGGTCTGGGAGTTCCCCAGGTGCCGGGCCAGCCGCGGAGCCCCGGTGGCGACGAGGGTCACGGCGAAGCGCTGGACAGTTTTCCACTGCTCCCGGTGCTTCCGGGTAGAAGCCATGGTGTGAATCATAGACGCGCACGGCCGAGCCCGACCGCGTCCAAGTGTGTCCGGGGCCCGCCGCGTAGATACCCTGGACGTGCCCGCGGAGCGGGCCAGCGCACCCCCGAACATCGGCACACCAGGAGATTCCCATCAGCAGCTTCGCCGACAAGACCTTCACCGCGCCGGCGCAGATCAGGAATTTCTGCATCATCGCCCACATCGACCACGGCAAGTCCACGCTTGCCGACCGCATGCTGCAGCTCACCGGTGTCGTCGACGAACGCTCGATGCGCGCCCAGTATCTGGACCGCATGGACATCGAGCGGGAACGTGGGATCACCATCAAGGCACAGAACGTGCGGTTGCCGTGGACAATATCGGGAGGTGACACCCCCGAAGACAATTACGTCCTGCACCTGATCGACACCCCCGGCCACGTCGACTTCACCTACGAGGTGTCGCGCGCGCTGGAAGCCTGCGAGGGGGCCGTGCTGCTGGTCGACGCCGCCCAGGGCATCGAGGCGCAGACGTTGGCCAACCTGTACCTGGCCTTGGACCGCGATCTGACGATCATCCCGGTGCTCAACAAGATCGACCTGCCGGCCGCCGACCCCGACCGTTACGCCGGGGAGATCGCGCACATCATCGGATGCGAGCCCGACGACGTGCTGCGGGTGTCCGGCAAGACCGGCGAGGGGGTGGCGCAGCTACTCGACGAGGTGGTCCGCCAGGTGCCGCCGCCGCAGGGCGACGCCGACGCGCCCACCCGCGCGATGATCTTCGATTCGGTCTATGACATCTACCGCGGCGTGGTGACCTACGTGCGGGTGGTGGACGGCAAAATCGTTCCGCGCGAACGCATCCTGATGATGTCAACCCACGCGACCCACGAGTTGCTCGAGGTCGGCATCGTCTCGCCCGAACCCAAGCCCAGCGAGGGCCTCGGCGTGGGAGAGGTGGGTTACCTGATCACCGGCGTGAAGGACGTCCGCCAGTCCAAGGTCGGCGACACCGTGACGACGGCGCGCCACGGTGCGACCGAGGCGCTGACGGGCTACCGCGAACCCCGCCCGATGGTCTATTCCGGGCTGTACCCCGTGGACGGCTCGGACTATCCCGACCTGCGCGACGCCCTGGACAAGCTCCAGCTCAACGACGCGGCGCTGACATATGAGCCGGAAACGTCGGTGGCCCTGGGCTTCGGTTTCCGGTGCGGCTTTTTGGGCCTGCTGCACATGGAGATCACCCGCGAACGCCTCGAGCGCGAGTTCGACCTGGACCTGATCTCGACATCGCCGAACGTCGTGTACCGGGTGGCCAAGGAGGATGGGACCGAGATCGTCGTCACCAACCCATCGGACTGGCCGGAGGGCAAGGTCTGCGCGGTCTACGAGCCCGTGGTCAAGACCACCATCATCGCGCCCAGCGAGTTCATCGGCACCATCATGGAGCTGTGCCAGTCCCGCCGCGGCGAGCTGGGCGGCATGGACTACCTGTCGCCCGAGCGGGTGGAGCTGCGTTACACCATGCCGCTGGGGGAGATCATCTTCGACTTCTTCGACTCACTGAAGTCACGCACCCGCGGGTACGCCAGCCTGGACTACGAAGAGGCCGGCGAGCAGGAGGCTGACCTGGTCAAGGTCGACATCCTGCTGCAGGGCGAGACCGTCGACGCGTTCTCGGCGATCGTCCACAGAGACGGGGCTTCGGCCTACGGCAGCAAGATGACCACCAAGCTCAAGGAGCTGATCCCGCGCCAGCAGTTCGAGGTCCCGGTACAGGCGGCGATCGGCTCGAAAATCATTGCGCGCGAGAATATCCGCGCGATCCGCAAAGACGTGCTCTCCAAGTGCTACGGCGGCGACATCACCCGCAAGCGCAAACTTCTGGAAAAGCAGAAGGAGGGCAAGAAGCGGATGAAGACCATCGGGCGGGTGGAAGTGCCGCAGGAGGCATTCGTCGCGGCGTTGTCCACCGGCGACGAGAAGGCGAAGAAGTAAGCCGCACAGGGTGTTCGGCGGCGACCGCCGCTAGACCTGTTTGTTCGCGATGACGTCCCCGGACGCCGCGTTGAGCGTGACCTTGTGCTCGACGATGTAGGTGTCCCAGACGTCGGCTTCCCACACGGTGGTGCCGTTGGTCTCGGCGAGCTGCATCTCGGTGATCGAACCGTTGGGCACCGTGGCCAGGAACTTCTCGACGGCCGTGCGGTAGTTCAGAGTCGCGGCCTGCACCAGGGCGCGGTTCTGGGCCTTGTCGGCGTCGCTCCGGTTCTTCGGGGTCGGGCCGACCAGGATCGTGACGCCGTCCGAGGACACGTCCATCGACTGCTCGGTGCCGTCGGCGGTGACGACGTGGACCCGCCAGCTCCCGGCCTCCTGGGTCCTGATCGACGTCAGCGTGCCGCCGGGCACCTTTGTGACGGCGAGGGCGCCGACCTCCAGCAACGTCTGCGGGTCGGGGGGAGCCGACGGCCGCGACCAGTGCGAACCCGCCGAGGTGCTGGTCCCCGACGTCGCGGCGGGCTTGCCGCCCTGACCACACCCGGCCAGGGCGGCGATCGCCAGAAGGAGGAATGCGGTCAGGATCCAGGGTCGACGCGTCGCGGCAGGCACTGCCGCATGGTATCGCGGCGCGCGAGTCCGTTGTGCGCGGGCGGGCCGTGCACCCGGGCGTCGGGGCCACACGGTCTGTTCACATGGGCGCGTTGGCGGGCAGGAACATCCCCGAACCGTCGGCCTCCTCCTCGGCGCGGATCACGTGGACAACCGCGTTGATCAGCGCCAGGTGGGTGAACGCCTGCGGGAAGTTGCCAGCTCAGCGCGACGAACACGTCGTCGCCCTCCTTCATCCGGGTGCGCGCACGAGCTTCCCGGCCCTCCAGGCCGATGCGCAGGTTGGTCGTCAGCCGCAGGGTGGGGTGGTCGTCGGGCTGCTTGGCGGCGCGGGCGACGGCCTCGCCATACGCGTTGGCCGAATACGCCCACGTCACCCCGGTGCGGTGGTAGTCGAAGGCCGGCTCGCAGCTCACCATCAGCTCGACGGTGCCGCTGACGCAGCGCACAGTGCGCAGCAGGATGTGCTCGGCGTCCCAGTCCATCGGGGTGCGCCGATGCGTCCGCGAACGGCGCTCGATGTCGTGCCAGGGGCCCATCACCAGCGC
>NZ_JBMIOP010000062.1:0-6858 GCF_049197365.1 Mycobacterium sp. THU-M104 | reverse complement strand
CGGGTGCGGTTGTCCCAGTTGATCATCGGCGCCTGTGCGATGGTGGCAATGACGGCGATCGGTGGGGTGGCCTACACGCTGACGGGTATCGAGAACCGCCAGGCGCCGCCTGCGCCCAGCGTGGCGCCCCGCCCGGTGCCGCTGCCCAGCCTGGTGCCCACGGCCGTCCCCCCGCCGCCGGTGCCCAGTGCGTCCCCGCCCCCACCCCCGCCCCCACCGCCGCCGCCACCCGTGGTCGTGACCACGCCGCCGCCACCCGTGGTCGTGACCACGCCGCCGCCACCCGTGGTGGTGACCACGCCGCCCCCGCCGCCGCGACGGACCCAACCGCCGGCCGCGACGACGACTGCGCCGCCGCCGCCCAGCCCGACCGAGACGCCCACGACGACCCCGCCGCCACCGCCCACGTCGGAGACGCCGACCACGACGACGGTGCCGATGACGACGGAGTGGATCCGTCTCCCGCTGCTGCCGGTGCCGATACCGGTACCGGTGCCGGCGAACCAGGTCCCCCAGAACCAGGCCCCCCAGTACCCCGGCACCGGGCAGAACCCGTTCCTGGGGCCGGGTTACTGAGCGCATCGCGGCGGCACCGCCTCCTGCAAGGTGCCCACGCATCGCGGCGCGCGCCCTCGATGGCGATTCGGATTCCTCGGCCCGACGACGTTCCCGCAGACGGGCCGGGCCTGTAGTTTCTGCTTTCTGCCCGACTTGCAAAACCGTCAGATCGTGTTGCGCCGCCGCCCGACCGGGCTGGTCCGGCCCGGCGACACCGAGCTGGTGACCACGCCGGCGTCCGATCCGGCCGAGGGGGAGGCGCTGATCCGTACCACCTACGTCGGCATCGACGCCGACGCCCGCTCTTCGACGAGGCGTTCGCTGCGTTGCGCCGGTGGGAGGCCGACGGGCTGCTGCGGCACCGGGAGACCCTCTTCGAGGGCATCGAGTCGTGCGTCGATGCCCTCAACGGGCTGTTCACCGGGGTCAACATCGGCAAGACGCTGGTCAAGGTGAGCGAACCCACGTCTCGGTTGGGCCCCGGCCTTCGCCCCGGACGCCCTGGATGCCGTGCCGGCCCCCTCGGGCCGTCGGCGGACGTGCCGTGACGCGGCGGGGCGAGATGCAGCGCGCCCCCGCCGCGTGGTTTCATAACACGGTTTGCATCGTTGCTTTCGGGGGAATGTCGCAGGATGGCGTTTCCGGCTTGCGGATGGGTGGTGTCTAGGAATGGATCGTCGCAGCATGTTGACGACTGGGATCGGCATGCTGGCGGCCGCGGCTGCCGCCTCGATCCGTCTGCCGGAGGCAGAGGCGCACCCGTTGCCGCCGTCGGCGCCCGCCCAATCCGCGGGCGGGCCCTACATATTCCAGGACGAATTCGACGGTCCGGCGGGCTCGGCACCGGATCCGGCCAAGTGGACGGTGCAGACCTGGCAGGACGACGTGTTCCCTCCGGTCGAAGGCATCTACCGGGACGACCGCCAAAACGTGTTCCTCGACGGCAATTCCAACCTCGTCCTGTGCGCCACCAACGACTTCGGCACGTATTACACCGGCAAACTGCGCGGCAATTTTCGCAGCATGATCAACCAGACCTGGGAATCAAGGGTCAAGCTGGACTGCCTGTTCCCCGGTCTGTGGCCCTCGTTCTGGGCTGTCAACGAGGACCCGCTGCCCGACGGCGAGGTCGACATCTTCGAGTGGTACGGCAACGGCAGCTGGCCCGCAGGCACCACGGTCCACGCGGCGTCCAACGGGAAGACCTGGGAGGGCAGGTCGATTCCCGGGTTGGTCGACGGTGCGTGGCACACATGGCGAATGCACTGGGGCGAAAACGGATTTCAGTTCTGGCGCGACTACGTCGACGGCGCCAAGCCCTATTTCAGCGTTCCCAACAAACCGATTCCGGTGCACGGCAACCCGGACGACAAACGCTGGCCGTTCAACGATCCCGGCTACTGGATGACTCCCGTGTACACGCTTGCAGTCGGCGGGGTCGGCGGCGGGGACCCGGCGATGGGCAGGTTCCCGTGCACCATGCTCATCGACTACCTCCGCATCTGGTGAGCGTCACCGTCGCGCTTTGATCACCTGGACCAGGCTGAACTGCCAGCGCTCGACGAGTCGGAAGCCCAGTTCGTCGGGCACCGCGAAGGCGGGGGTCGCCCCGTAGCTCTGACCTGGTGGCAGTGCGCGGCCCTGCTCGTGAGCGGGCCGCGACTCGTCGGCCTGGGTGATGATCCATACGACGCCGCAACGGCTCAGGGGTGTGGCGACGACCTCGGGTATCAGGTTGGTGTCGAAGACGTCGGCGCGGTCGGTAGCCCGTTGCCACAGGGTGAGGTCGACCAGCTTGCGGTACGCATCGGGGCGCGCCGCCATCAACGGGCGCATCGGGGCGGGCATGAACGTCACCGTGTCGTTGACGAGCAGGCAATCGCCCGGTGCTGCGCGCGCGGCGATCACGTTGGCCACCTGACTGTAGTCCATACCGTATTTTGCGTACGGGTTACGTTGCACCGAAATGTAATTCGGCGCGGCGACCATGGCGAACAATCCGACCAGGACCGCCGTGCGCCGCGGGTTGACGGCCACTGCCGCGGCGCCGGCGCCCAGCACCAGCGCCATCGCCGGTGCGGTGAACGACAGATAGCGCGGCGTGTAGACCGGGTGAACCAGCGCCGACCAGAACACGATCGCGGCGGTCGGTATCACCAGCCAGGCGGCCGCCAGCGTCGGCAACCGCCGATCCGCCGGTCCCGGCGTGCACAGCCGGACGACGATCGCGGCCGCGACGAGCAGGCTCGCCAGCACCGCGAACCGCGGGTTTCTCTCGAAGTACTGCTGCACCGCCACGTCTTCTAATGTCCGGTGCCCGATCCCTGCGATCCAGCTGATCTGGTGCACCTGCCCGGCGGCCAGCGCCAGAAACGGCGTCACCGCACAGCCTGTCAGCACCGAGGCGACGGTGAACCGCACCAGAACGCTCCGCCTGCGCAGGAACGCGACGACGAAAGCCGCGTGCGCCAGCACCAGCAGCGCCAAGTACACGTCGAGAACGATCGCAACCGATTGTGCAACAGCGTAAAACGACCAGACCCGCGCGTCGTCACGCCGGATGGCGTACAGCAGCAACACCGTCAGCCACACCGCGGCCATCATGGAAACGGCGTAGGGCCGGGCTTCGATGCCTGCCCAGGTCGAGCGGGGCAGGATCGCGCAGAACACGCCGGAGGCCACCGCGGCGGTGCGTGACGAGAGCTGTTTGCCGAGCACCACCACCCCGGCCGCGGCGCTGCCGACGGCCAAACCGCTTGGCGCGCGGGCCCAGAACTCCGTGGGTGCAAAGACCGCGAACCAGCCGTGCATCAGCAGGTAGTACAGGCCGTGCACGGCGTCGACGTTGCCCAGCATCCGCCACAACTGGGACAGCGAGCGACTGTAGGCGGCCGAGATGGTCGCCGCCTCGTCGTACCAGAAGGACGGGCGGCCGGCCCCGATCAGGCTGACCGTCGCCGCCAGTGCCCCGATCATCAGCGGATCCAGCGCCGCCGGTAGCGGCCACAGCCGGGCGCGGATGAGCATCACCGCTATGGTGCCATGCGCGCGACGCCGCCCCGCGTATTCGAACTCATGATCGACAGATGGGCCAGCTCGGTTCGACCGGGTACGCCGGGCAACCGGTCAGCAGACCGTTTCGGGCGGTGCGGCCGCCCGTTGCGGTGCTCGTGGACTTGACTGCGCTGTTCCCGCGCGAGCCGCTGCGCCCCAGGGGCTTCGCTTCGTCCCCGGGCGGGGTAGGCGGCACGCGTTCGGCCAGTCCGGCGGTTGCCTGCAGAACACGATCCGTCCGCCATCGGCCAACGGGGCTCCGGTGTCCGTGCTGCCCAGCCGGAGCGCCAATGCGATGATTGCTGCCCGTGGCACAAAGTTCGGGCTCCGTACTGACCGCGCTCATCGCGCTGGCGCTGGTCATCGCAATCTCCCCCATCACGGTCATTCCGGCGGTCCTGGTCCTGCACGCTTCCCGGCCACGGCCCGTCGGCCTCGCCTTCCTCAGCGGCTGGGTACTGGGCCTGGCGGCCGTCACCGCGGCGTTCGTCGCGAGCTCCGACCTGCTCGGCAACCTGCGCAAGTCGCCGCCGGCGTGGGCGTCCTGGCTGCGCGTGGTGCTGGGGTCGGCGCTGGTCCTCTTCGGTGTCTACCGCTGGGTGACCCGCAACCGCCACGGTGGCATGCCCGCCTGGATGCGCTCGTTCTCCAAGCTGACCCCGCCGCGCGCGGCCATGACCGGGGCGCTGCTCGTGGTGATACGGCCCGAGGTCCTGATCCTGTGTGCGGCGGCCGGCCTGGCCATCGGCAGCAGCACCCTGGGCGTCGCGGGCGGGTTCACCGCCGCCGCGCTCTTCGTCGTCATCTCCGCGTCGACAGTGGCGGTGCCCATCCTGGCCTACGTCGGCGCCGGTGACCGCCTCGACGGCACGCTGGAGCGGCTCAAGGCCTGGATGGAGGAAAACCACGGCGCGATGATGGCGGTGATCCTGGTGCTGATCGGTTTCATGGTGGTTTACAACGGAATTCACGCTCTGCGGTAATCGGCTGTGGCAGGATGCCTGCCCATGGCAGGCAGTTGGGGTTCGGTGCTGATCGCACTGGTGCCGCTGGGACTGGTCATCGGGCTCTCGCCGATCACGGCCATTCCGGCGGTCCTGGTCCTGCAGGCCCCGCGGCGGCGGCCGAGCGGCCTCGCCTTCCTGGCCGGCTGGCTGGTTGGCCTGACCGCGCTGACCGCGCTGTCGGTGGCGGCGTCCGGCCTGCTGTGCGTGTCGGCCGGACTGGCCATCGGCACGAGCGGACTGGGTCTGATCGGTGACTGGATCGCCGCCGGGTGCTTGGTCGTCGTCGCCGCCTCGACGGTCGCGATCCCGATCCTGGCCTACGCCGTCGCCGGCCGCCGCCTCGACGACTCGTTGGCGCGGCTGAAAACGTGGATGGACGAGAACAATGCCGCACTGCTCGCGGCGGTCCTCGTCGTGATCGGGTTGATGGTGCTGCACAACGGAGTTCACGATCTGTAGCCACCGTCGGAGAGGCCCGCATCCACCTCGAGCCGATTTGTCGAGCCAAAAACCAACTCGCGCAGTAGTTCTCGTCCGTAGTCGAGAATCATGCCCTGGTAGCCCTTCGCCGCCCATTGCTGGGAGTGGATCTCCTCGTGGTGCAGCACCCGGTCCAGGTCGGGGTTGCTGCGGGGCGACCGGATGACGCGGCGCAACCGCTCGGCGGGGTCGGTGATCCGGCCCGCGTTGACCATGAAGATGTCGCCCCAGGTGGTGCCGCCCCGCCGGCTGAACTGGCGCTGGATCCAGTTGCCGCCCAAGCCCATCAGCATGCCGTTGGGCGTGGTGACCAGGCGGCCCCCGTTTCGGTGCACGAACCCGACGTCGCGGGTGTAGCTCCAGCCGTTGCGGCTCTGCCGATGACGGATTCGCCACACCTCCGCAGCGCTGTACGGCGTTTCGGGGAAGTCTGCGGGCTGACCGCCCGGCGCGCCGTAGCCGGTGCCCGCATTGAGGATGTAGGTCAGCAGCACCGCGTCGCGGGCGTCGTCGCCGCCGGTGGACTGCGGGACCAGGAAGAACGACTTGCCCTGGGGGTCGCGGATCTCGTCCATTGCCTCGAGGAGTCCAAAGCCGGCGGGTGGGACGTGGGACGCGATGCCGGCGGCGACGTCCGCGGGCACGCCGCACCGCGCGGCGTTGTCGAGCCATTGCCGGGCGTAGCCCTGGGCATCGTGGTATTCGGCGAACACGCGGCATCGGGTTCCTTCCTCGCAGAACTTTCTAGCAGCTCCGCGGCGATCAGTGTGGAGCCGATGAGCGGTCGGCCCTGGCAACGCGTGGACGGCGTCAATCTTCGGTTGTCGTGGGCCCGGGGCTATCGTCTTGTGCCGGTTCGTCTTTGGCTGATCGCATCGAAGACTCCCGGGTGGTGCGCGCGATGCCACTGACGACGAGCCCGGCGGTCATGCATCGGGGCGTCACGTTGCCGATCGAACCGGCAAACTGCACAATGGATCTGCGCGCGCACCCGGACCGGGGGTAGAGCAGGGAACGAGCGCTCTAGGTTGTGAACGGATCCGCAGTCGGGCGAGGAAGGTGTCGCGGTGGTCGCTGAACCCTCCACGTCGGCATCCGTCCGGCCGGGCGAACGACATGCGGCCGGCCGCGTGCGGTGGCAGCGTGCCCGGTTGACGACCGTCCGCGATCAGGTGGGCCAGCTGCTGCGGGCCGCGGCCACAGCTGCCACCGCTCGCGGGCCTGCTGAGGCCGAGCAGGAATTACGGCAGATGATCGACGACAGCGCCGTCGCGATCTGTGTGCACGCCGAAGGCCGCTGCCTCTATGCCAACGACACCATGGTGCACACGATGGCGGCGGAATCCGCCGCCCAACTGGTGGGGCACCGGATCATCGACTTCGTGGCCGCGCAATCGGTTCCCACGGTGCTCTCTCGGACCGCGGCCCGCCAACGTGAGGGGGACATCTCGCCGCCGGTGGAGCTGGTCATTCTGCCCTTGGACGGGACGGCCCGCGTGGTGGAGGCGGTGGCAGTTCGTTGCCAGTGGCTGGGCAGGCCTGCCCAGCAGGTCGCAGTGTGGGACGTGACCGCACCCGAGGCCGGCGAGGCGGTCAGCGCCGCCCCGGACCGCGCTGAACAGCATTTCCAGACCGTCGTGGCCGCCCTGGAGGAGGGCGTCGTCGTCATCTCCGCCGAGGGAATCGTCGAATCGGTGAACCCGGCGGCGCTGCGCATCATGGGCATGCGGGAGACGGGTGTCGACGCCCTCGAGTTGGT
>NZ_JBMIOP010000040.1:0-20327 GCF_049197365.1 Mycobacterium sp. THU-M104 | reverse complement strand
GGGGGCGTCGCACTGCAGATAGTGATCGGCGGTGGGAACAACCCAGTAGCGGTTGCGGCCGGGCTTGTTCTTCAGGTAGGTATGCCAGACATGGTTCGGCACGCGCAGGGGCGCGATGCTGTCGTGCAGGCCCCACACCAGCGTGGCGTTGACGCGACTGGTGGAAAGCGCTTCGAGCCAACTGGTTTCGTCGGCGGCGCGCTCGTGCAGATACTTGATGGTGTCGGGCAGCACCCCAATCCCGTCGTTGTGAGCGAAACACTTTGCCAATGCGGCGATCTCGGGGTCTTCCAGTGTGCGCCGGGGCATGAAGGCACCCGCCCCCATGCCCGTCGCCAGCATCTCCGGGGTGATCGCGGCCACGGTGTCGCGCGCGGTCGCCGGGTCGAGCAACGCGGTCTGGAACGAGGTCAGGTTGGACAGCGGGAGGTAGATGTTGGCGTTGGTGAGGAACAGGTCGACGGGGACCGCCGGCGGGTCCTGTTCTGCCAGCATGCCGAGCGCGATCATGGCGACGCTGCTGCCGCGGTCGTGGCCGAGCATGCGGTACTCGGTCAGCTGCCAGACCCGGGTGATCGTGTCGACGAGCAGGCGTGCGTCGTCGTACAACGAGTACACGTAGGGTTCGGGTGGCTTGTCGGACAGCCCGTAGCCCGGGAAGTCCAGGACGTGGATGTCGAACTCCGAGCTCAGCTCGCCCGACAAGGTGTAGTAATCGATGCTCGACGTCGGGAAGCCGTGCACGAGCACCAACGCGGGTTGGCCGGGGGTTCCGCACCGGCGGCTGAACACCGTCACCTCGGTCCCGTTGTTGGCCGCCGTGGTCGACCGCCAACGAAGCTGCGTGCTGTCCTTCTGCCACTCCGCGAAGATGTCCAAGGTGTCAGCATCGCAGAGGCGATGGTGGTTGGACAACTGCCCGTGCCCCATGCCGCGCATCTTGCCTCCTCCGACGCCGGCGTAGCCGGCACAGCATCGCCGCGCTGACATCGATGGCGATCGTGGCGTTGCCGTCACGCCGGTCTGCCAAGGCGTCTTCCTTCCGGTCCCTACGGCACGGACTCCAGCCATGCGTGGAGGCGTTCGGCCACGACGGCCCAGTTCGGCTCGAGCATCATGTCGTGGCCCATGTCGGGAAAGATCTCCGCCCGGGTCTGGTAGGCGGCCGCGGTCGCACGAACTTCCGGCTGGGTGAAACACACGTCGTCCGCGGCGCCCAGCACCAAGACCGGGGTCGAGACGAGTTGGGGCCGGGGCAGGTTCAGCCACAGCATGTCCAGGATGTGCTTTCCGACGTATTCCTCGTCAAGGCAGGCGGTGTGGCGCGCACGGGGCGGGTGAGACCGCGGTGATCTGGGCGTTGTTCCTCTGCCTGGTCGCGGCCGGAATGTATCTGACCTATGTCGGCTGGAAGCCCGAGGACCGCCCGCGTGCCCCGGGTCGTTGAGCATCCCGACGTCCGCAGGGCCGAACTGCTCGACCTGGCGGCGGGGCTGTTTTTGCGGCGCGGCTATGACAACGTCAGCCTCAACGATCTGATCGCCGCCGCCGGCATCTCCAAAGGGGATTTCTAACAATGGTTTTCGTCGAAGGAGGCGTTGATCGCGGCGCTGGCCGAACGTGGCGCGCGCTCGGCTTTCGACGCGGTCGAAAAGGTCGTCGCCGAATGCGATGGCGTCGTTGCTGCGCCCGGACAACGCCGATGGTCGCGGCGCCGCACCGAAACTATTGACCGCGCAACCTATTCTTTTCGGATGTCGTCCGCACGCCCCTCCGACACCGGCAGACGGCGTCCCGCAGGCGAACTCGGGGTGGCGGCGCTGGTGTCGATCGGCATCGGCGGCATGGTCGGTGGCGGCATCTTCTCGGTGCTCGGCCTGACGATGCAGATCGCCGACGCGGGCGCCTACCTGTCGTTCGTCGCCGGTGGGGTGATCGCGGCGCTGACCGGGCGCTCGTATGCGCTGCTGTCGGTGCGCATCCGCAGTCGCGGCGGCACCGCGTTCTTCCTGGACAAGTGCTTCGGCACCACGATCGCCGGGCCGCTCAACGTGCTGTTGTGGCTGAGCTACTTCGTGATGCTCGGGCTGTATGCGGTCGCCTTCGGCAGCTACGCGGCCGCGCTGCTGGGCGTCGATCCGGCCGGCCCCTGGCGCCGCGTGCTGGCCAGCGGGGTCGTGCTGGCCTTCGCGGCGCTGAACCTGGCCGGTGCCCGCATCGTCGGGCGCACCGAAGCTTTCCTGGTCTACGGCAAGCTGGCGATCCTGCTGCTGTTCTGCGTCGCGGGGCTGGCTTTCGTGCACGGCGAACGGGTTTCGCCCGCCCATTATCCGTCGCCGGGTGTGATCGTCTACGCCGGTGCGCTGATCTTCCTCGGGTATGAAGGTTTCGAGCTGATCGCCAACGCCGCCGAGGACGCGAAGGATCCGCGGCGCAGCCTGCCGCTAGCGTACGGGATCTCGATCGGCGTGGTGATCGCCCTTTACGTCCTGGTCGCCTTCGTCGCCGTCGGCAACCTGAACCTCGCGCAGATCGATCACGACCGCGACTACGCGCTGGCCGTCGCCGCGCGTCCGTTCCTGGGCTCGGCGGGTTTCAACCTGATCGGCATCGCGGCGGTGGTCTCCACCGCGAGCGCGATCAACGCGACCCTCTACGGCACGGGGAAATTCACGTATCTGATGGCGCGTGACGGCGAGCTGCCGGCCGCGCTGACCCGGTCCGTCTGGGATCGCCCGGCCGGGGGCCTGCTGGCGACGACCGTCGGCACCCTCGTCGTGGTCAATGCCGTGGACATCGGGGGCATCAGCCTGATGGGCTCGGCCGGGTTCCTGCTCATCTTCGCCGCGGTGAACCTCGCGGTGCTGCGCTTCCGCGTCGCCCGCTCGACCAAGGCGGTCGCGGTCGGCGGCGCCGCAGCCTGTTTGGGTGCGTTCGCCGCGATGACAGCCTACGCGGCCACCACGATGCCCCAACAGCTCTGGATCCTTGGCGGCTTCCTGCTGGGTACGCTGGTCGTCGAGGGCGTGGTGCGGCTGCGGGGACGGCGGGTCAGCCATCCACCCGCGCTATTCCCGCAGGAGTGACCGCGCTGTCGAGCGAGGTCTTTTCTGTGGCGATTGGGCCGAACGGCCCTAGCGAGGCGCGCGTGCGGCGGAGACACTGGGTTCATGGAGTCGGCCCTTCGCCGGCGACGTCGTTGTTCGCACGAGTTGGGAGGACATGATGAAGATCAGCTCGTTGATTGTGACAGTGACAACCGCGGTCTTGGCAATGGCCGGGATCGCGGCCGCACCAGCCGCCTCGGCGGCGTATCCGATCGTCGGCAAACTCGGCAGCGAGCTGACGATGACCGATACCGTCGGCCAGGTGGTTCTCGCCTGGAAAGTCGGTGATCTGCAACCGAGTTCCGACGAGACGCCGGGATACACGCCGGTCGGCAAGCTGTGGGAGGCGACCGCCACCGTCCGGGCGATTCGGGGCAGCGTCACCCCGGCCATTTCGCAGTTCAACGCCGTCGCCCCCAACGAGGCCGCCTATCGGGTGCTGTGGTTCGTCGCGAGCCCCACCAACATCAGCGGGGCCACGATTCCCGAAGGTGCAGAATCGACCGGCAAGATCCACTTCGACGTCACGGGACCCTCGCCGAACACCGTCACGATGAACAACGGGATGGAAGACCTCCTCATCTGGGGTCCTTAGGGGTGAACTCAGAGGGCTTTCACGCTCGATGGGCCGCAGGCAGTGGCCAGGTCGGGTCGGACCGCTAGGCGGTGCGCTCGGAATCGCCGCCTCGGCCGCCGTCGCTGGTGTCCAACGATGTCAGCATGCCGGCCGCGGCCCGCTGCCAGGTGAAGACTTCCGCGCGGCGGCGTGCGGAGGACCGACGGTGGAATTCGGGCCGACGGACGACGGCGCCGACCGCGTGGGCGATGGCGCGAGGGTCATTGTCGGCAAGCGCACCGCTGTCGGGGGTGACGATCTCGGTCAGCGCCGACGTGCGCGACACCACGGCCGGGGTACCGCACGCCAGCGATTCCAGCGCGGCCAGTCCGAAGGTCTCGTGCGGCCCGGGCGCGAGCATCACGTCAGCCGACGCCAGCAGCCCCGCCACGGTGTGCCGATCGTCGATGAACCCGGTGAAGTCGATCGGCAGCCGGGCGGCCTGCCGCTCGAGCCGGGCCCGTAGCGGCCCCTCGCCGACGACCAGCAGCCGGGCGTCGACGCCGGCATGGTGCAAGCTGCCGAGCGCGTCGATGCTGCGGTCGACCCGCTTCTCCACCGACAACCGGCCGCAGTGGACCAGCAGGATCTGCTGCGGCGCGGCCCAGCGCCGGCGCACCAGGAACGAGTGGCGGCGCGGATGGAACGTCTGCAGGTCCACGCCCAGCGGGACGGTGACGGTGTTCGACGCGCCGATACGGTCGAACTCCTCGCGCGCGAAGTTCGTCGTGCACACCACGGTGTCGTAGTCGGCCGCGGTGCGCCGGTTGGCGAAGTCCGCAAACTTCTGGGCGGGGCGGCGCGGGAGTATCTGTCCCACAAGGCGATCCAGGCGCTCGTGGGAGATCATCACCGTTCTGGCGCCGTATGCGCGGCCCCACCGGCCAAGCGACCGCAGCGTCAGCCGGTCGGACACCTCCAGCGCGTCGGGCTCCAGGGCCCCCAGCAAGGCTTTGACGGGGCCCGGCAACACCGCTCGATAACCGCCGGTCAGCGGAATCAACTTGGCGGGCAGAGTGATTCGGACCACGCCCGTCGGCAGCAGGTTCCGTTCGGCGGACGGACCGGGAACGATCAGGAAGACCTCGTGCCCGCTGGCGCAATACTCCGCGCCCAGTCGGTCCACCGCGGTGCGCAGGCCACCGGACCGAGGGCCGTAGAAGTTGGCAACCTGGACGACACGCATATCGTGAGGACACGCGGTGCGCGTGTGCAGTCCACGATGCCCAACCGACGATGGTCTGAACAGTCCGTGAATTCCGTGCCCGGTGCCCCGTGGGTCACAGTTCGGGTGGCCGATCGGCCCCGGGGCCTTCGGCTTGGTCGATCCGTTCGGCGATGTCGGCGCCGGAAAGCCGCGCGTCGAGGAAGGCGCCGGACGTGGGCAGGCTCAGGTGCAGTTGTGCGGCGCTGCTGACCGCGACCCGTCCGTGCTCGAGGTCGAAGTCGAGGACGTGGCCACCGCCCGTGCGCTCGGCGTCGAGGAAGTGCAGGTGGTAACCGGCGACCGAGATTCCCTGCTCGAACTCGGGGGTGCGGAAACCGACCAACGTGCCGGTCGCGTCGGTGAACACCGTCTCGGCTTGCCCCTCGGTCGCCTGCGTCAGCGGAGGATAGGGCTCCTGTTGGGCCAGCACCGTGCGGGTGTGCAGCTCACGAAACCGGCCGGTGATGCGGATCGCGTAAATCAGGTTGGCGCTGGCGATCCGGCGGTCGATGGCATCGGCCACCGCCGCCTTGCCGGTGGGTTCGGCGATGTCGAACTCGAAGTCGGCGTGGAATCGGGTGACCGCCGCGAACGGGGTGCGATCGGTCGGGTCGGCCCGGGTGGCGGTTCCGTCGGCGCGCACCCGGTAGCAGACGCCGTCCAGGACGACCATCTCGCCGTCGAGGTGGTTGAAGGTGCCCAGCCCGAAGTCGCCGTGCCGCAGGATTTCGGCGACCGTGATGTCGCCGTCGTAGACGCCGTCCAGCAGCGCACCGATCGTCGAGAACTGGTAGACCTCGGAGCCGGCCTGCTGGTGGGCGAGAAGCGTTGCAGCCCAATGGCGGAAATGCTCGTATGCACCGGAAGCGTCCATCGTGGCTACTCGAAGGGGTCCTCGTGCAGGACCGCGGCCAGCTCGGGGTTGCGGCTGTAGTCCACGGGAACGTCGATCAGCGAGACGCCCGGCTCGGCCAGCGCCCGGCGCACGGTGGCACCGAACTCCTCGAGGGTTTCCACCCGGTGGCCGCGGGCGCCGAAGGCGGCCGCGTACGAGACGATGTCGTAGTCGCCGAGCACAACCCCCGACGTGCGTCCGTATTTCAGGGCCTCCTGGAAGCCCACCATGTCGTAGGCGTTGTCGCGCAGCACGATATGGGTGAACGTCAGGCCCAGCCGCGTGGCGGTCTCGAGTTCCTGCGCGGAGAACAGGAATCCGCCGTCGCCGGAGACGGAGACGACCGGCGTGCCCGGCCGCACCAGGCAGGCGGCCATCGCCCACGGCAGGGCGACGCCCAGGGTTTGTTGGCCGTTGGAGAACAGCAGCCGCCTGGGCTCGTAGACCCGGAAGTGGCGGGCCATGTAGATGTAGACCGAGCCGATGTCGCAGGCGATGGTGGCCTCGTCGTCGTAGCCGAGTTCCTCGCGCAGCCGCAGCACGACCGCGGCCGGGTCGAGTCCCGGGCCGTCGGGGGCGCGCTCGCGCGCGGCGGCGTCGATGTCCGCCAGCGCTTTTCGCTGCCCGGCGATCTCGGCCCGGTAGGCGTCGGACAGCGTGAGGCCGGCCGGCTTGTCGGTCAGCGACTCCAGGGTGGCCGCGACGTTGCCGAGCAGCTCGCAGGCGGGCTGATAGTTGTTGTCGATGTCGGCGGGCACCGAGTCGATGTGCACGACGGTGCGCCCGACGTCGCTGTTCCACAACACGGGGTCGTATTCGACGGTGTCGTACCCGACGGCGACCAACACGTCGGCGCGGGCCAGGACCACATCGCCGGGCTGGTTGCGGAACAGGCCCACCCGGCCCAGGAAGTAGTCCTCGAGGGCGCGCGACACCACTCCGGCGGCCTGGAAGGTCTCCACCACGGGCAGTCCCGTCGTGGCGATCAGGGCGCGCAGCGCCAGGCAGCTGTCCGGATCGGCGCCGCGACTGCCGACGAGCAGCGCGGGCCGGCGTGCGGCCCGAACGAGCTCGCACGCCCTGTCGACGGCGAACGCCGGGGCCGTCGTCAGCGGCGGGATCGGCAGGCGGGCGGTGATTCCCGCGGTGGTCGGGGCGGCCAGCACGTCGGCGGGCAGCACGATCGCGGCCGCGCCGCGCGGCTCGCCGAGCGCGGCGCGGAACGCCGCGACGGTGGCCTCGGCGGCGTTGTCGGGGTCGTTGATCTCGCCGGTGAACTTGGTGACCGTTTTGAGCAACGCCGCGGCGTCCATGGATTGATGCGTGCGCTTGAGCCGGTCCCGGCGGCGCACGGCCCCACACAGCGCGACCACCGGGTCCTGCTCGGTGTTGGCGGTGAGCAGCCCGGTGGCCAGGTTGGCCGTGCCGGGACCGGATGTCACCAGGACGACGCCGGGCACGCCGGTGAGCCGGCCGACCGCCCCGGCCATGAACGCCGCGTTCTGTTCGTGGCGGCACACCACCAGCTGCGGGCCGCAGTCGACCAGGGCGTCATAGACGGCGTCGATCTTCGCGCCGGGCACGCCGAAGACGTACTCGACGCCCTGGGCCGAGAGCACCTCGACGATCTTGTCAGCGCTGCGCACGGGTTTGACGGGCTTGTTGAACACCATGTAGCCAGTGTGACCGCTCGGTGGCCGCTCAGTCCCCGTCGGTGGCGTCCAGGAGTTGCACTTCCTCCAAATCCATCTCCTCCTGCAGCTCGCGCAGCACGATGTCGTCGATGAGGTTCTGGTTGCGCAGCGCGGTGATCTCGCGGCGCTTGTGTTCGAGCACCCCGAGGCGCACCCGCCGAACCAGATCGTTGCGTTCGATCAGCTCGATGGACCCCGAGCCGTCGCTTGCGGTGATGAGCGCCGCGTGTTCCTCGTATTCCTTGCGGATCCGGGCCAACAGCTCCTCGTCGACGCCGAGCTCACCGGCGACCAGCGGCAACGCCGTCAACGCGGCTCTGGTGCCACGGCTGCGGGCCAACTGCAACTCCTTCGCGAGGGAGAGGTCCTCGGGCAACCGGGCCCAGCGGACCACGGCGGGCAGCGTGCTGCCCTGCACGATGACGGTGACCAGGATCACGACGATCACCACGAAGACGAGCATGTTGCGGTCCGGGAACGGCGCGCCGCTCAGGGTGGTCATCGGCACGGCCAGGGCCGCGGCCAGCGACACCGCGCCGCGGAATCCCGCCCAGGCGGTGACGAAGCGCATCCGCCAGCCGATACGGCGGGCGCGTCGCATCTCGCGACGATCGAGCAGGCGGAAGACCGCAGCGGTGATCTCGCCCCAGAAGATCCGGGACCCGACCACGACGCCGGTGATCGCCAAAGCGATACAAGCCGCGTGCCGGATCCCGCCCTCGACCCCGGCGATGCCGCGCAGTGCGCCCGGGATCTGGACTCCGACGAACACCCACAGCGAGCCGTTGATCAGGAAGGTCGCGATGTCCCAGAACGCATACGACTGCAACCGCGACCGCGCCCGGATCACCACCGGCCCGTAGTAGGTGAGCATCAGGGCGGACACCCCTACCGCGACCACACCGCTGCAGTTCAGCGAATCGGCCAGCAGGAACGCCGCGAAAGGCGTCAGTAGGCTCAAAGCGCCTTCCTCGAGTGGTGCGTCGAGGCGGCGCCGCACCACGATCACCAATCCGCCGACCACGAGTCCGGAAACGATGCCGCCGACGTAGGAGCCGACGAACCGGACGGCCAGGTCCAGAGGACCGACCGCGGCGCCGCCGATCGCGACATGCACGGTCAGCGCGAACAGCACGAGCGCGGTCCCGTCGTTGACGATGCTCTCGGCGCGCAGCACGGTCAGCGAGCGGCGCGGCAGCCGCTTTCCCAGGCCGGCCACAGCGGCGGCGTCGGTGGGAGACAGCACAGCCCCGAGGACCGCGGCCGCGTGGGACTCCATGCCCAGCGCCCGCGCTGTCCACGACACGGCGACCGCGGTGGCGATCACCAGCGCGACGCTGAGGAACACGATCATGCGCGCGTTCTTGCGGATTTCGCGGAAGCTGGTGTTCAAGGCCTCCCAGTACAAGATCGCCGGCAGGAACAACAGCAGCACGATCTCACCGTCGATCCGTACGTCACCGAATCGGGGGATCAGGCCCAGCAAACCCCCGAGCAGGATCAGCAGCACCGGCGGGCCGACGCGGTAACGATGGCCCAGGACCGTGCCCGCGATGACAGCGGATACCAGCGCAACGATCACGACGAGCCCGAACACCCGGCCCATCCTGCCGGACATGCGAGCCTCGCGGCGCGCACCCGTCTGCATCCGGACACCGGGCGGCAATATTAGGCTGCAAGGGCCATGGGGGTACAACTGCTGCTGACGAAGATCAGGTTGATGGTGACGGTCATCGCGCTCGTCTCATCGGCATCGTTGGGCTGCTCGTTCCAGTCCAGGAACCCTTCGTCGAACAAAATCCTGCAGGTCTCGATGGACGAGGTGCTGCACAAGGACAACATCACCCAGAACGTCACGCTCGATGTCGGCAACACCCTCACGGTGAAGCTGGGCTCGAACTACTCGACGCCCTACCGATGGGAGGCGGACGCGCGAATCGGCGATTCCTCGATCGTCCGGCAATCTGGCCACCGGTATGTGCAACCGACCACCGAGCGGATGGGAGCGCCGGGCACCGAAGTGTGGACGTTCGACGCGCTGAGACGCGGAACGACGACGGTCACCACGTACTACTCCAGCTTCGTGGGTAAGGACAGCAAACCGGCGTGCACCTACGCCGCGATCGTGACCGTGCAGTGAGACCGGCGCGGTGCCCCGAGCGATCCTTACGCGGCAGAAACCTGGCGCCGCTTGGCGTAGACCTCAGCGAGGAACTGCTCGACGGCGACCGCCGCGTGCGCCGCACGCGCCGAGCCGAAGACGTCGAAGGCGTGCTGCGTGTAAGGCAGTTCGGCGTACACGACGGGCTGTTGGCTGACCGGCCGCAGCGCACCGACGAAGGCACGCGCCTGGGCGACGGGAACCAGCGAGTCGTTGCGCCCGTGCAGGACGAAGAAGGGGGGCGCGTCGGCGGACACGTGGTTGATCGGTGACGCCGTGCGGTAGATCTCCAGGTTTGTCGAGGGGCGTTGCTTCATCACCGACTTCACGAGAAGCCCCGGCATCATGGGGTGCATCGCGTCGTTGAACCGGGTGAAGTCGTAGACGCCGTAGAACGGCACCGCGGCCTGCACCCCGGTGTCGGCGTCTTCGAATCCCGGCTGGAACTGCGGGTCGTTGGGTGTCAGTGCCGCCAGCGCGCAGAGGTGCCCTCCGGCCGAGCCGCCGGTGATGGCCACGAAGTCGGGATCGCCGCCGTATGCGGCGATGTGCGCCTTGACCCAGGCCAGGGCTCGCTTGACGTCGACGATGTGGGCGGGCCAGGTGTTGCGTGGGCTGTGCCGGTAGTTGATCGCCACGCAGATCCAGCCCAGCTCGGCCAGGTGGCTCATCAACGGGTGGGCTTGTCCGCGTTTGTTTCCCACCGTCCACGCCCCGCCGGGAATCTGGAACAGCACCGGCGCCTTGCCGGCCGGGTCGAGGTCCGGGCGCCGCCAGATGTCGAGGCGGTTGGCGCTGCCGTATTCGCCGTAGCTGATGTCGGAGTCGTGGGCATAGTCGCGGTAGATGCGCATCATGCGCAGCACTCCGGGCGCCTTGGCGGTGCCGCTGCCGGCCGGCCGGCGCCACAGGTCCGCCGACTCGGTGAGACGGGCCGGCCCCAGCCCGCTGTCCAGCGCCGCGGCCAGCGGAACATTCGCCCGGTGGCCGGCGCGGCTGAAGTTGACCAGGCCCAGCGCCGAGATTCCCGCCACCAGCCAGGCGGCCGCGCGCACCGGCCGGTCCAGGCGGCGGGCGGTGGCCGCGAGCCCGCCGAGCTGACTGATCAGCGTCTGCAGCGGCAGCTCGGTGACCACCATGCCGAAGATGAACGAGAACAGCGACAGGTAGCCGCGGCGAGCCAGTGGGCGGTAGGCGTTGAGAGTGGAAACCGCGGTCACCGCCGTCACCACCAACGACCCGATTTGCCTGAGGGCATGGACGACTCGAGCTTCCGGCATGTCGTCACCCTACGAGGCGGCACGCACCCGGCTGCCACCCAGCCCGGCAGTTCGGCGGCGTGGCACGTGCACGCGCCGGGCTCGCACCGGCACTGCGGCCCCGCGGAATTTCGTCATGCCAGCACGTTCTTGGGCATCACGGTGGGTTTGACGCCGTAGCGCGGACCGCTGAAGCCCAGCGACTTCCCGGCCGCGGTCATCGCCGGCATCCCGGCCGGCACCGCTGTCACCTCGTCGTCGGGCGCGACGGCCCAGCCCGAACCGTCCGGCGCCGCGGCCGGCGCCGCGGGCGGGGCGGCCGCCGACCAACTGGCCGGCACCGACAACTGGCCCACGGTGGACGCTTGGGCGACCCCTGCCAGCACCGGGGTTCCGGTCACTGCGCCCGCGGCGGCCGGCTCCGTCGCGTCCACCAGCGCGGTTCCGCCCACACCGCCTGCCAGAGCCCCGGCGCCCGCCGAACCGGCGGCGGCCCCCGAGGCCGCGTTGACGGTGTGTCCCAGCAACACCGAGATCGGTATGGTTTCCATGGTGAACCACGCTGAGGTGTCGACGGCGCCGTCGATGGCGTTCGCCACGAACGGGATACTCAGGAAGCTGTCGAGTGAGCCGGCCTGGGCGGGCGCCGCCAGAGCGGCCACCGCGTGGGGCGCGGCCGAGATCAACTGCGTCAGGCCGGCCTGCATGGGAGTCGACGCGGCTGCCTGGGTGACCGCGGCGGCCTGACCGGCCAGCCCGGCCGGGTTGGCGATCGGTGTGGGTGAGGTCAGCGGGTTAAGCACCCCGGCGCGCGCCGAGGACGCGGCGTAGCCGTACATGGCGGCGGCGTCCTGGGCCCACATCTCGCCGTAGTGGGCTTCGGTCGCCATGATGGCCGCCGTGTTGAGGCCCAGGACGTTGGTCGCCACCAGCGCCGCCAGTTGGGCCCTGTTCGCCGCGATCTCCGGCGGAGGAACGATCATCGCGAACGCGGTCTCGAAGGCAGCCGCCGATGCCGCGGCCTGCGTGGCCGCGTGCTCGGCGTGCGCGGCGGTCGTGTTGAGCCACCCAAGGTAGGGCTGGACTGCGCTGGCTGCCGATGCGGCTGCCGGACCCGTCCACTGCTCGCCGGTGAGCTCCGCCATCACCGACTCGTAGCCGGTCGCGGTGGTGCTCAACTCCGCGGCCAGGGCGTTCCACGCCGACGCGGCCGCCATCATCGGCGCGGCGCCCGCACCGGCGTACATGCGTGCGGAGTTGACTTCGGGGGGCACTGCGCCGAAATCCATCATGACAGGCTCCTAGTCGCTCGATTCCAGGTGTGATGTCGTGGTTGTCAGACGCCCGCGGGGCGCCCCATCACGGTGGGCTTGACGCCGTAGCGCGGGGCGCCGAGTCCGCCGCCCCTGCCGGCCGCGGCGGCCGACGGCACTCCGGCGGGCACGGTGGTCACCGAGGTGCCGTGGGTGGGCGGGGGAGTCCAGCCGGCCAACGTCGCGGCGCCGGGGCTGCCCGCCGGTGCCGCCGGTCCCCCGGTCCAGGAGGGCGGCACCGAGAGACGGCCGACCGAGGCCGCCTGCCCCAGACCCGCGGCGATCGGAACCCCACCAGAACCCGTCGGGTACGGGTAGGTCGATCCGGCCAACCCGACCTGCGCGCCGGGCACGGTTCCCAGACCGCTTTCCTCTGACGTCAGCAGGCCACCACCGGCCAGCCCGAGCAGGTCCGATGCGGCGGAGGAGTAGTTTCCGGCACCGACGTTGATGATGTTGGCCAGACCGCCGGACAGCCCCGACGGTATGAGCCCGGCGCTGGTCGTATTGGTGGTACCCGTCAGCGCCGACAGCGGTGAGGAGGCCGCGATCGAGTTGGCCGACTCGGTCATCGCATACGACCCGGCGCTGGTCCCCAACGTCTTCACGAACAGCTCGTGGATCGCCGCGGCCTGGGCGCTGACGGACTGGTACAGGTTGCCGTAGGCCGCGAAAACCGCCGCCTGCAGAGCCGAGACCTCGTCGGCGCCTGCGGGCGCAACGCCAGTGGTCGGGAGCGCGGCGGCCGTGCTTTGATCGGACAGCGCAGAACCGAGGGTCTGGAGTTTGCCCGCTGCATAGGTCAGCGCTTCGGGGTAGGTGGTCACGAAGGACATCGATGTCTCCTTTTGGCTCTCGCCAGAATTGGGTGCATGTCGTGACTTGAGCGACGGCCGGCTGCCGCCAGGTTCATTTGTAGTCGCCGTGACGTGCGCAGACAGCGAATCGACACACCGCCGGAAGGCAAAGGACGGATGATCGAGGAGATCGGCCTCAAGCCAGCCGGCTCCGCCGAACGTGAACCCATGGCGAGAAATCGACCAAAATCTCGCCGTGAGAACACGTTCGGCGCGAGGCCGCCGCGCCGTCGTCGCGGTGGCGGTACTCAGAAGGCGGCGTTGAGCGCGAGAAGACCGAGCGAGCCTAAGATTGCCGCCGACGGCAAGGTGATGACCCACGCCAGGGCGATCGGCTTCATCAGGCCCCAGTTGGTGGACCTATTCACCATGCCGACGCCGAGGACGGCGCCGATGAGAATGTGAGTGCCGGAAACCGGCAGACCCAGAACGGTCGCGCCCATGACGACACCGGCCGCGGACAGTTCGGCGGTGAATCCCGATGCCGGGTGCATCTCGGTGAGGTTGTGTCCCACGGTGGCGATCACCCGGCGGCCGATGAACCACAGCCCCGCGATCACGGCGACGCCGAACGTCGGCATCGCCGCAGCGGATACCGCCGCGCTGCCTTCGATGCTGTCGGTGCGCAGGACATTGGCGATGTCATTGCCTCCGACGTTGAAGGCCATGAACATCCCGACGACGGTGGCCAGCACCAGGATGATCTTGTTCCCGGTAGCCGACGTAATCGAACGCCCACCACGAGAACATCAGGAATGCGCCCGCCGGCAGCATGCCGAACCACAGGTGCCAGTTTCGGTCCGGTCCGAGAAAGCCGGCCGATTGTGGCGTCGTCGACCGCGAGAGGCGGCAGCGTAGTGGACGGCGGCCAGCGAGAGGTGAACGTGCGTTGAACAGCAGCGCCGAAATGCAAGAAGCCGGCCTCTGACGACGCTGTCAGAGGCCGGCGTGGTGCTGGTCCTAAGTCGCTTCTGCGCGGCTTTCCAGATTCTTGACCGGCGCGGGGTCGTTTTCGGTCAATCCAACCTTCGCCGCGCCGCCGGGTGAGCCCAGCTCGGCGAAGAAGTCGGCGTTGATCTGGGCGTACTCGCTGTACTCGCCGGGCAGATCATCCTCGTAGTAGATGGACTCGACCGGGCAGACCGGTTCGCAGGCACCGCAGTCGACGCACTCGTCGGGGTGGATGTAGAGCATCCGGGCGCCCTCGTAGATGCAGTCGACGGGGCACTCCTCGATGCATGCCTTGTCTTTGATGTCGACACAGGGTTCCGCGATCACGTATGTCACAGTGGTTTTCCTTCCTTGATTGCGCTCGGCGATCAGCCGTGTGCGATTCGCAGCAGCTCGGACAGGTTGGCCAGTTTGGCGCGGGGGCGACCGTGGGCCTCACCGGCCTCGCGCTCGAAACGGTCGATGCGCTGCCAGCGCTCGGCGGTGACCAGCTGAGGCTGACGCGAGGCCAGCCACTCGGCGAGCTCGCCGGCGTAGTCCCCGCCGTGCCCGGCCTGCCCGGATTGGCGAGCCGCTTCCAGGTCGGCGAGCAGCGTGTCGACGGTCTCCTGAGAGCACTTCTTGTTGGTGCCGATCACGCCGGACGGTCCGCGTTTGATCCAGCCGGCCACGTACTCGTTGCGGCTGCCCTCAATCCGGCCGTTGGTGTGGGGGATCGTGCCGGACCTGTCGTCGAAGGGCACCCCCGGGATGGCCACACCGCGGTAGCCGACCGAGCGCACCACGAGTTGCGTGGGCAGCTCTTCGCGTGCCCCGGTGTCTTTGGCCACGATCCGGCCGTTGGCGTCGGTGACCAGCTCGTTGCGGCCCAGCACGATGCTTTCGACTTTGTCGGTTCCCTTGATCTCGATGGGAGAGGTGAAGAACCGCAACACGATTCGTCGGTTGTCAGGATTGGCGGTGCGACCGGCGTACTCGCGGAGGATTTTGATGTTGTTCTTGGTGATCTTGCCTGCCGCGGCGGCGTCCTCGTCGCTGATGTTCTCCAGGTCGGCGGGGTCGACCACCACGTCGACGCCCTCGAGCTCGCCGAGCTCGCGCAGCTCCACCGTGGTGAACGCGGCCTCCAGGGGGCCGCGGCGACCTACCAGCATCACCTCGCTGACGCCGCGGGTCCGCAACGACTCCAGGGCGTGATCGGCGATGTCGGTGACGGCGAGCACGTCGGGCTCGGTCACCAGCATGCGGGCGACGTCGACGGCCACGTTGCCGTTGCCCACCACAACCGCGCGGGCTCCCGACAGGTTGGGCGCCATCGCCTCGAAGTACGGGTGCGCGTTGTACCAGCCGACGAAGTCCGTCGCGGCCACGCTGCCGGGGAGGTCTTCGCCGGGGATCCCCAGCGCGCGGTCCGACTGGGCGCCGACAGCGTAGATCACCGCGTCGTAGCGCTCCGCGAGCTCGCCGGCCTGCACCTGCTCGCCCACCCGTATGTTGCCGAAGAAGCGGAAACGGGGGTCCTCGGCGGTTTTCTCGAACTGCGCGCTGACGGATTTGATCTTGGGGTGGTCGGGGGCGACACCGGACCGTACCAACCCCCAGGGGGTGGGCAGCATTTCCAGCATGTCGATGGCGACGTCGAAGTCTTCGGAGTTGTCTGCGGCCTTCAGCAGCGACGCCGCCGCGAAGAATCCTGACGGCCCGGAACCCACGATCGCGACGTGGTAAGGACGTCCCCGGTCCAGTGTCGGTGTCTGTACCTCATTGGTTGCACGGGTCATGGTTCTCATGGTCGTCGTCGCGACAGGCCGCGAGTAGAGGTTTCGACGTTGTGGTGTCACAAGCTATCGTTGTGCCAACGATGCCGCTCAGCCCCCGCATGCCCGATCTGGCCTCTTTCGAGGTGTTTTTGGCGATCGCAGAAACGGGCAGCCTGGGCCGCGCCGCGCGCGAGCTCGGATTGACCCAGCAGGCCGTGTCGAGGCGGCTGGCGTCGATGGAGGCCCAGGTCGGGGTCACGCTGGCCGTCCGGACCACCCGGGGCTCACAGCTGACGCCGACCGGTGTGCTCGTCGCCGAATGGGCGACCCGCCTGCTCGAGGTCGCCGGTGAAGTCGACGCGGGTATGAGCTCGCTGCGCAAGGAGGGCCGCGAGAAGATCCGGGTGGTGGCCAGCCAGACGATCTCGGAGCAGCTGATGCCGCACTGGCTGGTTTCCCTGCAGGCAGCGGCGGCCCGCCGCGGCGACGCGGTACCGCAGGTGATCCTGACCGCCACCAACAGCGAGCACGCGATCGCCTCGGTGCGCGACGGCGGCGCCGACCTCGGCTTCGTCGAGAACCCCGGCCCACCCAAAGGGCTGGGCAGCGCCGTGGTGGGCCACGATGAGCTGGTGATCGTGGTACCGCCGACCCACAAGTGGGCCCGGCGCTCGGGGGCCGTCACCGCCCGGGAACTCGCGGAGACGCCATTGGTCGCACGCGAACCTCACTCGGGTATCCGCGACTCGTTGACCGCGGCGTTGTGTCGCGCGCTGGGCGAGGACATGGCGCAGGTGCCGCCCGTCTTGGAGTTGACCTCGGCCGCGGCCATGCGCGCGGCGGTGCTGGCCGGCGCGGGACCGGCGGCGATGAGCAAGCTCGCGGTCGCCGACGACCTGGCGATCGGGCGGCTGCGCGCCGCCCATATTCCCGAGCTGGACCTGCGGCGCCAATTCCGGGCCATCTGGGTGGGCGGGCGCACCCCGCCGGCGGGAGCGATACGCGACCTACTCAGCCATATCACGTCGGTCGGGCCGAGACAGTGAGGGGCAGCGGACGTCAGGCCGCGGTGTCCTCGGCCAGCGCCTGTTCGTAGCGGTCCAACAAGATCTCGGCGACCAGCGGGTGGTCGCCCAGCGGCGCGGCCATCGGGATGCCGTTCTCGCAGGCGTAGGTCGACACGCGGTCGGTGATCAGGCCCGGCGCCAGGAACCACGGCGCCATGACGACCCGGCGAGCCCCTCGGCGCCGCACCTGACGGATCGCCTGGGTGACCGACTGATCGGGCCGGGTCGCGAAGGCGATCGTCGCCTCAGCCCAACGGGTGCCGGCGGCCAGCATGGCAGGCACCTGCGCGGTGCGCGCGTTGACCGCCGTGTGCGACGAGCCGATCGCGACCACCACCACGCCGAGTTCGTCGTCGTCCGGGGACACCCCCAACTCGCCGAGTCGCTCGTGCAGGACTGACATCAGTCGAGCGTCTTCACCGAGCACGTCGGCTTGGCGCACGCCCAGCGCGCCGGTCTCCGCGATCTGTTTGGGAATGTCCAGCCGCGCGTGGTACGCGCTGGCCAGCAGGAACGGGCTGATCACTGCGGGGTGGTTGTCCGGCAGGCCGGCCAGCACGTCGGCGAAGTTCGGCGCGTTGAGCTCCAGGAACCCCAGCCGCACGTCCAGTCCTCGCCGCATCCTCCTCAGCCGCTCGGCCACGGCGTGCGCATTGGCGGCCGACCGCGGGTCGCGGCTGCCGTGCGCGGTGAGGATCAGCGTGCTCACGAGCTATGCAGCCCGCATTCGATCTTGCCCTGGCCCTGCCAGCGTCCGCTGCGCGGGTCGGCGCCCTCGACCGGCTTGGCGGTGCAGGGGGCGCAGCCGATCGACGGGTAACCCTCGTCGATGAGCGGGTTGACCAGCACACCGTACTTGTCGATGTAGTTGTGCATGTCCTCGTCGGTCCAGGCGGCCAGCGGGTTGACCTTCACCAGCCCGAACGCCTCGTCGAAGCTGACGAAAGGGGCGTTGGCCCGGGTCGGGGCCTCCACCCGGCGGATCCCGGTGACCCACGCGGAGTAGCCGTTCAACGCCTTGCGCAGCGGAACGACTTTGCGCAACCGGCAGCACTCGTTGGGGTCGCGGGAGAACAGGTCCTTGCCCAGCAGCTCGTCCTGCTCGGCCACGGTGTGCTCCGGGGTGACGTTGAGGATGTGCACGTCATAGACGGATTCCACCGCGTCGCGGGTGCCGAGCGTCTCGGCGAAGTGGTAGCCCGTGTCCAGGAACAGGATCGGCACACCGGCGCGCACCTGGGCGGCCAGGTGCACCAGCACCGCGTCCTGCATGTTGGAGGCGACGATGTAGCGGCTGGTCGTCCAGTCGGGGGGACCCGCGACTGGACCGAAGTGCGCGTCGGTCCAGCGCAACATGTCCTCGGCGCTGGCGCCTTCGAGCTCGGCCGCGCCGCGCTCCGCCAGCTCACGCAACTGCTCCTCGGTGAAGTTGTTCACCACTTCGGTCATTTCACTGTGTCCTTAGGTCGTAACGGCCTGAGTAGTTGTCGGCGTGCTATCGAAGGTCGGCTTCCTCGGCGCGCACGGCCCAGCTGGCGAAGCGCTCGCCGTCCTCACGCTGATCCAGGAACTTGCGGGTCACCCGGTCGATGTAGTCGCCGAGTTCGGCGCTGGTGACCTTGTGTTGGCGCAGTTTGCGCCCGAAGTTGCTCTCCATGCCGAGGCCGCCACCGAGGTGGACCTGGAAGCCCTCGACGGAGGTGCCGTCGCCGTTGTCGATCCACTGGCCCTTGAACCCGATGTCGGCGACCTGGATGCGCGCGCAGGAGTTCGGGCAGCCGTTGATGTGGACGGTGATCGGCACGTCGAGTTTGTCGTTGACGTCGGCCAGGCGCTCTTCCAGCTCGGGCACCAGCGACAGCGCCCGCACACGGGTCTCGGCGAACGAGAGCTTGCAGAACTCGATGCCGGTGCAGCCCATCGTCCTCTTGCGCCAGTTCGAGGGGTTCGACGGCAGGCCCAGCTTGTCCAGCTCGGCGACCATGTAGTCGACCTTGTCGTCGGGCACGTCGAGGATGATCAGCTTCTGGTAGGGGCTGAACCGGGCCCGGTCGGAGCCGACCTGCTCCATCAGGTCGGCCACCTTCTGCAGGATGGTGCCCGAGACGCGGCCGGCGATGGCGGCGACGCCGATGGCGTTGCGGCCATTTTTGATTTTCTGCACACCGACGTGGTCGATCGGCTGTTTGGCCGGCTCGGGTGCCGGGCCGTCGATCATCTTGCGCTTGAGGTATTCGGTCTCCATGACCTCGCGGAATTTCTCCACGCCCCAGTCCTTGACCAGGAACTTGAGCCGGGCCTTGGACCGCAGCCGGCGGTAGCCGTAGTCGCGGAACACCGAGGTGACGGCCTCCCAGACGTCGGGGACTTCGTCGAGCGGCACCCACACGCCGACGCGCTGCGCCATCATCGGGTTGGTGGACAGGCCGCCGCCCACCCACAGGTCCATGCCGGGGCCGTGCTCGGGGTGGTTGACACCGATGAACGCGACGTCGTGAGTCTCGTGGGAGACGTCCTGCAGGCCCGAGATCGCGGTCTTGAACTTGCGCGGCAGGTTGGCGTAGTCGGGGTTGCCCAGGAAGCGGCGGATGATCTCGTCGATGGCGGGTGACGGGTCGAGCACCTCATCGAGCGAGTCGCCGGCCAGCGGGCTGCCGTGGAAGCCGCGAGGGCAGTCACCGCAGGCCTCGGTGCTGGACAGGCCGACGGATTCCAGCCGGCGCCAGATCTCGGGGATGTCCTCGATCCGCAGCCAGTGGTACTGCAGGTTCTCCCGGTCGCCGATGTCGGCGGTGTCGCGGGCGAACTCGGTGGAGATCTGGCCCATGACCCGCAGCGTGTTGGCCGACATCGGCTTGCCATCGCCGCGCACGCGCATCATGAAGTACTTGGCCTCGAGCTTGTCGATGTTCTCGTCACCGGTCCAGCTGCCGTCGTAGCCCTGCTCGCGCTGGGTGTAGAGGCCCAGCCACTTGAAGCGGAACCGCAGATCGGACTTGTCGATGCTGTCGAAGCCTTCTTTGGCGTACTTGTTGAGGACCCGGTCGCGCGCGTTCAGCGGGCCGTCGTCGTGCTTGACCTGCTCGGCGTCGTTGAGGGGGTCGCGGCTTCCGAGCGCCCACTGGCCTTCATCTCGAGTCTTGGCGGGACGGGCTGTGGTCATGGCGTCTCCTTCTCGAACGTCGCCGGCGGCGGATTACCGGCCTGAACACCGCGCGCCGCGCAGGTGACTCATTTGGGCTGCACACCCCCGCAGCAGGCGTCTCACTCGTAGGCTAGCTCGACTTCGACAACGATGCCGGTCGGCAAGAGTTGCCCGCAGGCACAACATTGGACCTACGGGTCACGACATTCATGGTGCGCCGGTTGATCGGAGGCCAGTAGAGGTGTCGTCGTTGTGAGCCCACAAGCCGTTGTTGTGTGTGCGGCTTCACGTTGAC
>NZ_JBMIOP010000151.1:0-9964 GCF_049197365.1 Mycobacterium sp. THU-M104 | reverse complement strand
CGGCCGACGCGTCCTACACCACGCTGTCGCGCACCATGCACATCCACCCCACCGTCAGCGAGCTCGTCCCCACGATGCTTCAGGAGCTCTCGCCGCTCTGTGACAGCGCTGAGGGGCAAGGCGGAACACCTTCCACCGCAGAGGTTTCCGGCCAGCCGGGGTAGGGCGGGGGCGTTCCCCCGAACAGTGGGCAGTGCTGCTGGTGGGGACACCAGTCGCACAACCGCGACTGCTTGGGCCGGAAATCGCCGCTCTGGCCGGCGGATTGGATGGCGCGCCACATCGCCATCAGCGTCTTCTCGAAGCGCAGCAGCTCGTCGTGATCCGGCGAGTAGTCCAGCACCTGACCGTCGGCGAGGTAGATCAGGCGCAGCCGGGTGGGCAGCACACCGCGGGAACGCAGCAGCGCCACCGCGTAGAACTTCATCTGGAACATCGCCTTGAACTCGGCCATGAAGCCCCCCGCAGCCCGTGCGGCCGGCGGCGCCTTGCCCGTCTTGTAGTCCACCACCCGCACCTCGCCGGTGGCGGCGACGTCGATGCGGTCGATGAAGCCGCGCAGCAGCGTGCCGTCGGCAAGTTCGACTTCCACCCGCTCTTCGCAGCACTGCGGGTCGAACCGGGTCGGGTCTTCGAGCCGGTAGTAGCCGGAGAGCAGGTCCCGGGCCTCCTCGATCAGCCGGCTCCGCTGGTCGGGATCGAACTGGCCGGCCAGGTCGGGCTCCGCGGCGACCACGTGCTCCCACGCCGACTCCACCAGGGACCGCGCTGCGTCGGGGCCGCGCCGCACTGCCGGCAGGCCGTAGAGCTGCTCCAATGCGGCGTGCACCACCGAACCCCGCAACTGCGCCGCCGACGGGGCCTCGGGCAACCGGTCGATCGCCCGGAACCGGTACAGCAGCGGGCACTGCTTGAAGTCCGCCGCCCGCGACGGTGACAGTGCCGGTTTTGAAGCCGGTTTTGAAGCCGGTTTTGGAGCCGGCCGCGGCGGGCGTGTCTCCGGTTGGACGGTCATTCCCGCAGCCTAGGTCTGCGCGCCGACAACCCCGGGCACCGGCGACGGCGAGTCGGCTGGCACGCTGGACGGCGTGTTTGCCACCGGCCCGTTCACCAGCGGGGAACGCGTCCAGCTCACCGATGCCAAGGGCCGGCGCTACACGCTGTCGCTGGCCCCCGGCGCCGAGTTCCACACCCACCGCGGCTCGATCGCCCACGACGCGTTGATCGGTCTGCAGCAGGGCAGCGTCGTCAAGTCCAGCAACGGCGCCCTGTTCCTCGTGATGCGCCCGCTGCTCGTCGACAACGTGATGTCGATGCCACGCGGGCCGCAGGTGATCTATCCCAAAGACGCCGCCCAGATCGTGCACGAGGGCGACATATTCCCGGGCGCGCGCGTGCTCGAGGCCGGGGCCGGGTCCGGCGCGCTGACCCTTTCGCTGCTGCGCGCGGTCGGGCCCGACGGGCGGGTGGTCTCCTACGAGCAGCGCGCCGAGCACGCCGAGCACGCCCGGCGCAACGTCGCTGACTTCTCCGGCGATCCGGGCCGTCCGCCCGGGAACTGGCAGCTGATCGTCAGCGACGTCTGCGACTCCGACTTTCCCGACGGCTTTTTCGACCGCGCGGTGCTGGACATGCTCGCGCCCTGGGACGTGCTGGACACGGTGTCTCGGCTGGTGGTGGCCGGCGGGGTCCTGATCATCTACGTTGCCACGGTAACTCAGCTGTCCAAGGCGGTCGAGGCGCTGCGGGCCCAGCAGTGCTGGATCGAGCCGCGCGCCTGGGAGACCCTGCAGCGGGGCTGGAACGTGGTCGGCCTGGCCGTGCGGCCGCAACACACGATGCGCGGGCACACCGCGTTCCTGATCTTCACGCGGCGGCTCGCTCCCGGCGCGGTGGCCCCGGCGCCGTTGGGCCGCAAGCGCCCGGGACGCGACGGCTAGCGCTGGTGGCCGTCCAGGTCGCCGCTGCGCACCAGTCGGCGCCGCGCGGACAGCAGTTCGAACTCGGGATGCGCTGCGACGAGACGCTCGGCGGCGTCGAGGACGTCGGCCGCATGGCTGCGGTCGCCGGAAACCACGGCCACACCGATGCCGGCCCTCCGATGCAGCCCGAGGGAACCGGTTTCGGCCGCCGACACGCCGAGCTTGCGCTGCAGCTCGGCGACCACCGGACGAACCGCCGAGCGCTTCTGTTTCAGTGATCGCACGTCACCGAGCAGCACGTCGAACTCGATCCAGCCGATCCACATCACGCCGGTCAACGCGGCGGAGCCGGAACCGGAGCCTGGGGAGGAGCCGGTGCGGGGGCGGCCGGCGGGCCGGAGGTCGTCGGCGATGACGACTTGCCCAGCGCTAACAGCATCTCCGCCGTCGGTCGCGACAACTGCCAGCCTTCCTGGGAGGGAGTGAACTCCATGGGAAAGGTGAAGTTGCGGTTGTCCGCCTTGGCGGTGTGGACAGTGACCGTGGCCTTGACGTCCGAGGGGTTGGTGTCCGACCACGCGATGTCGTCGGCACCGAAGGTCATCGGCAGATAGCCGTTGTCGTGCAGCGCGGTGGTGAACTTGTCCAGGGTGCCCGCATTCTCGGGGGTCGCGCCCTCGATGAGGTCGACCTTGTCGGCGGCGGAGACATTCGGGTCGGCGAGCCGGTTCAGCACGTCGGTCAGCGCCTGGGGTGTGGGCAAGTCGACCTTCGGGGGAGTGGCCACCGGAGGTGGCGGCGTCGGTACCGCCCGCGAGGACAGCGGCAACGCCACCGTGGGCTTGGAGGGTGAACACGCCGAGATTCCGAACGCGACCGCAACGGCCAGTGCAAGGCAGAGTTGCCGGCGCATCCAGTCGGTCAGCCCCGCCATTGCCCGTCCGCGTCGGCGACCGCAGTACATGCCACATCGGAGGTTCCCGCGCCGGTGACGTCGGCGCTGGTCATTCCCGTGGCAAGGGGTTTTGGGGTCACGCATTCCCTTCCGATCCGCCGACTGCAACGCGACGTTACCAGCGGCATCACAGTTTTAACCTTTCGGCGGCATTCGGTTCCACACATCACGAGCCAATCGCCGGTAGCGTTGAAGTATCCGCTGCACCAATTCCTGGTGCGGGAAAGGAGCGCAACATGGGTGACTCAGAGCGTTCTGATGCATTCGGTGACACCCGGGGGCCGAACCCGTCCAGTGGTGACGCTGCCGAATTGGAGCAACTACGGCGTGAGGCGGCGCTGCTTCGCGAGCAACTCGAGCAGGCCGTTGGCACGAACGGTGGTGGCCGCACAGCGCGTGAGGTGCACCAACTCGAGGCCCGTATCGACTCGCTGGCGGCCCGCAACTCCAAGTTGATGGAGACCCTCAAAGAAGCCCGCCAGCAACTGCTGGCGCTGCGCGAGGAGGTCGATCGGCTCGGGCAGCCGCCCAGTGGTTACGGCGTCCTGCTGGGCACCCACGACGACGAAACCGTCGACGTGTTCACGTCAGGCCGCAAGATGCGCCTGACGTGCTCGCCGAACATCGATGTCACGGTGCTGCGGAAGGGCCAGACGGTCCGGCTCAACGAGGCCCTGACCGTCGTCGAGGCCGGCACGTTCGAATCGGTCGGCGAGATCTCCACGTTGCGGGAAGTCCTGGCCGACGGCAACCGGGCTCTGGTCGTCGGCCACGCCGACGAGGAGCGCATCGTGTGGCTCGCCGAGCCGCTGGTCGCCGAGGACCTGCCCGACGGTGTCCCGGATGCGCTCAACGACGACACCAAGCCCCGCAAGCTGCGCCCCGGTGACTCGCTGCTGGTCGACAGCAAAGCCGGCTACGCCTTCGAGCGCATTCCCAAGGCCGAGGTCGAAGACCTGGTCCTGGAGGAGGTGCCCGACGTCAGCTACTCCGATATCGGTGGGCTGACCCGCCAGATCGAGCAGATCCGCGATGCGGTCGAGTTGCCGTTCCTGCACAAGGAGCTCTACCGGGAGTACGCGCTGCGTCCGCCCAAGGGCGTGCTGCTCTACGGTCCGCCTGGCTGCGGTAAGACGCTGATCGCCAAGGCGGTGGCCAACTCGCTGGCCAAGAAGATGGCCGAGGTGCGCGGCGACGACGCCCGCGAGGCCAAGTCGTACTTCCTCAACATCAAGGGCCCCGAGCTGCTCAACAAGTTCGTCGGCGAGACCGAGCGGCACATCCGGCTGATCTTCCAGCGCGCCCGGGAGAAGGCGTCGGAGGGAACGCCGGTGATCGTGTTCTTCGACGAGATGGACTCGATCTTCCGCACCCGGGGAACCGGTGTCTCCTCGGACGTCGAAACCACGGTCGTCCCGCAGCTTTTGAGCGAGATCGACGGCGTGGAGGGGCTCGAGAACGTCATCGTGATCGGCGCCTCCAACCGCGAGGACATGATCGACCCGGCGATCCTGCGCCCTGGCCGCCTCGACGTGAAGATCAAGATCGAGCGGCCCGATGCCGAAGCGGCACAGGACATCTTCTCGAAGTACCTCGTCGAGTCGCTGCCCGTGCACGCCGACGACCTCGCCGAATTCGACGGCGACCGCGGGGCCTGCATCAAGGCGATGATCGAAAAGGTCGTCGACCGGATGTACGCCGAGATCGACGAGAACCGGTTCCTGGAAGTGACCTACGCCAACGGCGACAAGGAAGTCATGTACTTCAAGGACTTCAACTCCGGGGCGATGATCCAGAACGTCGTCGACCGGGCGAAGAAGAACGCCATCAAGTCGGTGCTCGAAACGGGGCAGCCGGGTCTGCGCATCCAGCACCTGCTCGACTCAATCGTCGACGAGTTCGCCGAGAACGAGGACCTGCCCAACACCACCAACCCCGATGACTGGGCCCGGATCTCTGGCAAGAAAGGCGAGCGGATCGTTTACATCCGCACCCTGGTCACCGGCAAGTCGTCGAGCGCGTCGCGGGCCATCGACACCGAGTCCAACCTGGGTCAGTACCTGTAGCGCCACCGCGACACATAAGCCACGCACACGACACGCCGGGCAGGGTGTTCGTATTTTATGTCTCGGCGAGCGAATAGCTGTTGGTGAGGTCGTCCTGAGTGACTTTGGCCGGCTTGCTCGTGGTGTCGATGCGCAGGGTCTCGGTGAGCACTCGCGGTTGGTAGCTCCAGCCTTCGGGCAGCTTGAGCCGGTCGGCAAGCCCGGGCAGGTCCGTGCGTGACAGGCCCGGATCGGCGACCTGGCTGTAGGTCTGCATGACCCAGCATCGCCCGTCGGGGTCGAGCAGTTCGTAGATCTCCTCGCCGGCGTTGAAGACGAAGACCGTGTTGCGGTCAACCTCGTTCACG
Organism: Mycobacterium sp. THU-M104; assembly: GCF_049197365.1. NCBI lineage: Bacteria > Bacillati > Actinomycetota > Actinomycetes > Mycobacteriales > Mycobacteriaceae > Mycobacterium > Mycobacterium sp. THU-M104. The sequence goes on along the minus strand of NZ_JBMIOP010000151.1, from coordinate 4,674 downwards.
CTGTAAGGAGCCGGGTTCATCGACGACATCGCGACCGTGGCTCGGCGGATCATCTCGATCCCGCCGAAGGTCTTCGTCTCCTGCGGGCCCTGCGGCTTCTTTTCGATGGCGTTCATCAGCCAGTAGCGCGGGCCGTTGAGTAGTGCCGCGGCCGCGCCGTGTTCGGTGGCGATGGCCCGGGGATCGAGCGTCAACCACAGCTCGGCGGGGCAGTCGTTGAGCGGGAAGCTGTTGTAGACGGTGGCCTGCGGGCCCGACTCGTCAACCTGGACCAGAAGCACTTCGCCATAACGCTTCCCGGCCAGGTCGGTCGCATCTTGACCGGCTACGGGGTCGGATTCGGGGGCGGACACACGGCGAAATTAGCCAGTGCCGTGCGAGGCGTCAACAGCGGGCGCGGCCGTTGCGAGGGCACCGCGGTAGCGGTTGCGCGCGATCAGGGTGACATGCAGGTCCTCGATCAGCGGGTCGAGGAAGGTGGAACGGTATCCGCCTCGCCGACCGCACGGGCACCGATGTACATGAACGCCAGCGCGACGAGGAACGGACAAGTGTTGATCAGCGGCTGCGGCATCGGAATCGTCGTTCCCGGCAGCGTCCCGTGGGACGACACGTTCCCGGCATCTGCGTCGCGCCCGCCTCCTCCCGCCCCGCCTCGCAGGCCGCTCGGAGGTACGAGGTCGGCGGGCCTAGGCTGATGGCATGCAACGGATTATCGGGACGGAGGTCGAGTACGGTATCTCGTCGCCTTCGGACCCGACCGCCAACCCGATCCTCACCTCGACACAGGCGGTGCTGGCCTACGCTGCCGCCGCCGGCATTCAGCGCGCCAAACGCACCCGTTGGGACTATGAGGTCGAATCGCCGCTACGCGACGCCCGTGGCTTCGATCTGAGCCGGTCGACCGGACCGCCGCCGGTGGTCGACGCTGACGAGGTCGGTGCTGCCAACATGATCCTGACGAACGGGGCGCGGCTCTACGTCGACCATGCCCACCCCGAGTACTCCGCGCCCGAGTGCACCGACCCCCTCGACGCGGTGATCTGGGACAAGGCCGGCGAGCGCGTGATGGAAGCCGCAGCCCGCCACGTCGCCAGCGTGCCAGGGGCAGCGAAGCTGCAGCTCTACAAGAACAATGTCGACGGCAAGGGCGCCTCCTACGGCACGCACGAAAACTATCTGATGAGCCGACAGACGCCATTTTCGGCGATCATCGCCGGGCTGACCCCGTTCTTGGTGTCGCGCCAGGTGGTGACCGGCTCCGGCCGGGTGGGTATCGGGCCATCCGGTGACGAGTCGGGCTTCCAGCTGTCCCAGCGCTCCGACTACATCGAGGTCGAAGTCGGGCTGGAGACCACGCTGAAGCGCGGGATCATCAACACCCGTGACGAACCGCACGCCGATGCGGACAGGTATCGACGGCTGCACGTGATCATCGGGGACGCCAACCTCGCCGAGACCTCGACCTACCTCAAGCTCGGCACCACCGCGCTCGTGCTCGACGTGATCGAAGAGGGCCCCGCCCACGGGATAGACCTCAGCGACCTGACTCTGGCCCGTCCGGTGCACGCCGTTCACGCGATCAGCCGCGATCCCGCGCTGCGCGCCACCGTTGCCCTGGCCGACGGTCGTGAGCTGACGGGTCTGGCACTCCAGCGTATCTACCTGGATCGGGTGGCGAAGCTGGTCGACAGCCGCGACCCTGATCCGCGCGCGTCCGACGTCGTCGAGACCTGGGCGCACGTGCTCGACCAACTCGAACGCGACCCCATGGACTGCGCTGAGCTGCTCGACTGGCCGGCCAAGTTGCGACTGCTGGAAGGCTTTCGGCAACGGGAGAACCTGAGTTGGTCGGCGCCGCGGCTGCACCTGGTGGATCTGCAATATTCCGACGTCCGGCTGGACAAGGGTCTGTACAACCGGCTCGTGGCGCGCGGATCCATGAAGCGTCTGGTCAGCGAGCAGCAGGTGCTCAACGCCGTCGACAGTCCGCCGACGGACACCCGCGCCTACTTCCGCGGTGAGTGCCTGCGCAGGTTCGGTGCCGACATCGCGGCGGCGAGTTGGGACTCGGTCATCTTCGACCTGGGCGGCGATTCGCTGGTCCGCATTCCCACCCTGGAACCGCTGCGGGGCAGCAAAGCCCACGTTGGCGCGTTGCTGGACTCGGTGGACAGTGCTGCCGAGCTGGTCCAGCAGTTGACCAGCTGATATCGGGTGAGTCGATTGTTTGCGGGCGCACGACGTGCGACATGGCGGGACGGGCCGACAATACCGCCATGGAGCCGAGAAACGTCGGAGTGGAACGGTAGGGTAGAGCAATACCAACAGGCGCGTGACGCGGCTGTTCATCAAGCAGGAGGCGGCGATGGCGCAGGAGCAGACCAAGCGCGGTGGTGGTGGCGGCGATGACGACGACGTCACCGACACCACGGCCGCGGGCCAGGAGCGCCGTGAGAAATTGGCCGAAGACACCGACGATCTGCTCGACGAGATTGACGACGTCCTCGAGGAGAACGCGGAGGACTTCGTCCGCGCGTACGTGCAGAAGGGTGGACAGTGACCTGGCAGTTCTCCGACCGCCCGCCCACTAACCCCGCGCTTTCCGACGCCTCAGCACTCAATCTGTCCTCGTTCGCCGACCTGCTCCGCCGCCAAGCGCCGGAATTGCTGCCGGCGGGTTGGGGTGGAGGCGCGCAGGCCGGTGGCCAACTGGCGCACGGCACCACCATCGTAGCGCTGAAATACCCCGGCGGCGTCGTCATCGCCGGTGACCGGCGCTCCACGCAGGGAAACTTGATCGCGGGCCGCGACGTCAACAAGGTGTACATCACCGACGACTACACGGCGACGGGCATCGCAGGCACCGCCGCGATCGCGGTCGAGTTCGCCCGGCTGTACGCGGTCGAGCTCGAGCATTACGAGAAGCTCGAAGGCGTGCCGCTGACTTTTCCCGGCAAGGTCAACCGGCTGGCCACCATGGTGCGCGGCAACCTGGGCGCCGCGATGCAGGGTTTGGTGGCGCTGCCGTTGCTTGCCGGCTACGACATCAACGCCGCGGACCCGCAAAAGGCGGGACGGATCGTGTCCTTCGATGCGGCCGGCGGCTGGAACATGGAGGAAGAGGGTTACCAGTCGGTGGGGTCCGGGTCGGTGTTCGCCAAGTCGTCGATGAAGAAGTTGTACTCGCGGGTAACCGATGCCGACTCTGCCCTGCGGGTGGCCGTCGAGGCGCTCTACGATGCCGCCGATGACGACTCGGCCACCGGCGGTCCCGATCTGGTGCGGGGTATCTACCCCACGGCGGCCACCATCGGCGCCGACGGCGCGGTCGATGTGCCCGAGGAACGCATCGCCGAACTCGCGCGCGAGGTCATCGAAAGTCGTTCGCGCGCCGACACTTTCGGCCCGGAAGCAGACCTCTGGGGTGAGTCATGAGCTTCCCGTATTTCATCTCGCCCGAGCAGGCGATGCGCGAGCGCAGCGAACTCGCACGCAAGGGCATCGCGCGCGGCCGCAGCGTGGTGGCCCTGACCTACGCCGACGGCGTGCTATTCGTGGCCGACAATCCGTCGCGGTTGTTGCAGAAGATCAGCGAATTGTATGACCGGGTCGGTTTCGCGGCCGCGGGCAAGTTCAACGAATTCGACAACTTGCGGCGCGGTGGCATCCAATTCGCCGACACCCGCGGCTACGCCTACGCCCGCAGGGACGTCACCGGTCGCCAGTTGGCCAATGTCTACGCGCAGACGCTGGGCACGATCTTCACCGAGCAGGCCAAGCCCTACGAGGTCGAGCTGTGCGTCGCCGAGGTCGCCCATGTCGGCGAGACGAAACCGCCCGAGTTGTATCGCGTCACCTATGACGGGTCGATCGCGGACGAACCGTATTTCGTGGTCATGGGCGGCACCACCGAGCCGGTGACCAATGCGCTCAAGCAGACCTACGCCGAGAACGCCGAACTTACCGACGCGTTGGGGATCGCGCTGAACGCGCTGCGGGCGGGCAATGCCGACGGCGCCGGCAACGATCAGCCACAACTCGGTGTGTCCAGCCTGGAGGTGGCGATCCTCGATGCCAACCGCCCGCGGCGGGCGTTTCGGCGGATCACCGGGTCGGTGTTGGAAGAGCTGCTGCCCAAAGCGGATGTCAGTGATGCGAAAGACACCAACTCGTCGGAGTGACGGGTCCGGCGCGGAACCTGTCAACCTGGATGAGTCACCGTTGTGCGCTACTTACTGAACGTCCGGTTGGCCGGGTCGGTTGATCCTCCTGGGTACGTGGCAGGCTCGGCGCCTTGCGCGCCGAGCTCGGTATCGAGCGGGGGGCACCGTCACCGCGCCGGTCGCCGGTCTGGCGGCTGTCGCAGCGGCGCGCAGCGAGGTGGACCGCGTGCTCGACAGTGCCGAGCGGCGTCCGGTGTCGATCGGGCAGGTCACGTCGCTGGCCGAGGCGCGCACCACCGTCCTGCTTGACGAGATCGTCACCGTGGTCGCCGCCGAGAAATGTCCGGTGGATCCGCGGATACGCGATCTGCACGCCTACGGCCCGGTGCTGGCCGAGACCCTGCGCGTCTGCCTGGACAGCTTCGGCGACGTCGGAGCAGCCGCGCAGGAGCTGCAGGTGCATCCCAAGACGGTCCGCTACCGGGTGCGGAGGGTCGAGCAGCTGAAG
>NZ_JBMIOP010000005.1:0-25750 GCF_049197365.1 Mycobacterium sp. THU-M104 | reverse complement strand
GCGACGACGTCGCACGGGTCAACGCCGTGCGCGAACTCGTCCCCGTCGTGCGGGTGGACGCCAACGGCGGCTGGACCGTCGGAGAGGCTGTCGAGGCCGCCGCCGCGCTGAGCGCCGACGGCCCGCTGGAGTATCTCGAACAACCCTGCGCCACGGTCGCCGAACTCGCCGCGCTGCGCCGGCGGATCGACGTGCCGATCGCCGCCGACGAGAGCATCCGCAAGGCCGGCGACCCGCTGGCCGTGGTCCGCGCCCGCGCCGCCGACATCGCGGTGCTCAAAGTCGCCCCGCTAGGCGGGATTTCGGCCCTGCTGCAGATCGCCGCGCAGATCGATGTACCCGTCGTGATCTCCAGCGCGCTGGATTCGGCGGTAGGCATAAGCCACGGCCTGAGCGCCGCGGCGGCGCTGCCCGTCTTGCGCCACGCCTGCGGGCTGGGCACCGGCGGGCTTTTCGTCGAGGACGTGGCCGAGGTTGCCCCGCCGGTTGACGGTTTCCTGCCCGTCGCGGCGGTCACGCCGGACCCGGCGCGGTTGCGGGCGCTGGCCGCGTCTACCGAGCGGCGGCGCTGGTGGGTCGAGCGCGTCGTCGCCTGTTTCGGGCTGCTGAACCCGGTAGCGTGACGGCCGTGGAAAACGCGGCGGGCAGCACCCGCACCCAGACCGCGGCCACCGCGCTGCGCATCGCGTTCGGCGTGGTCTGGGCGATCGACGCGTGGCTGAAATGGCAGCCTGGGTTTCGCGCCACCATGCTGCCGAGCATGGTCGCTGCGGCCCAGGGCCAGCCGAACTGGCTGATGCCGTGGTTTCACCTCTGGATCGACCTGATGCGCCCGGAACCGCAGTTGTGGGGGTATCTCATCGCCGTCGCCGAGACGACGATTGCGGTGCTGCTGTTGACCGGGCTCGGCCGCCGCGCCGTCTACCTCGGCGGCGCCTGCTACAGCCTGGGCATCTGGTCGACGGCCGAGGGCTTCGGCGGGCCCTACACCGCGGGCGCGACCGACGTCGGGACCTCGATCATCTACGTGCTCGTCTTCCTGGCCCTACTGGTGAAACTCGAGCACGGTCTGGACCGTCGCCTCGCGCTGGACATCGCGATCGCGCGCCGCGTCCCCTGGTGGCATCGCGTCGCCGGCCCCTCGGTCTAGCAGACAGCGGCGCACCCGGGCACCTGTACCGTCGGTCGGGTGATCAACCTGGCTTACGACGATCGAGGATCCGGTGAGCCTGTCGTCTTCATCTCCGGCCGTGGCGGCCCCGGGCGCACCTGGCTGCCGCACCAGGTGCCGGCGTTTCTGGAGGCGGGCTACCGGGTCATCACCTTCGACAACCGCGGGATCGGCGCCACCGAGAACGCCGAGGGATTCACCACGCAGACGATGGTCGCCGACACTGCCGCGCTGATCGAGTCGCTGGACGCCGCGCCGGCTCGTGTCGTCGGGATGTCGATGGGTGCGTTCATCGCCCAGGAGCTGATGGTGGTCAGGCCCGAGCTGGTCAGCTCCGCCGTGCTGATGGCCACCCGCGGCCGCCTCGACCATGCCCGCCAGTTCTTTCACGACGCCGAAGTCGAGCTGTACGAGTCGGGTGCCCAGCTGCCGCCCTCCTACGACGCGCGGTCGCGTCTGCTGGAGAGCTTCTCGCGCAAGACGATCAACGACGATGCCGCCGTCGCCGACTGGATCGCGATGTTCTCCACCTGGCCGATCAAGCAGACACCGGGCCTGCGCTGCCAACTGGACGTCTCTCCGCAGACCAACCGGCTGCCCGCGTACCGCAGCGTCGCCGCCCCGGTACTGGTGATCGGTTTCGGCGACGACGTGGTCACGCCGCCCCATCTGGGCCGGGAGGTCGCCGACGCTCTGCCCAACGGGCGGTACCTGCAGATCCCGGACGCCGGCCATCTCGGCTTCCTGGAGCGGCCGCAAGCCGTCAACTCCGCGGCGCTGCAGTTCCTCGCCGGCGTCAAGGCCTGAGCGCGTCGGCACCGATGTGACACCCTGTATGGGTGAACCCCTCGACGACCCAGGCCCGCGTCGTCGTTGACGAGCTGATCCGCGGCGGCGTGCGCGACGTGGTGCTGTGCCCCGGATCGCGGAACGCTCCGCTGGCCTTCGCCCTGCAGGACGCCGACCGCGCCGGTCGGGTCCGGTTGCACGTCCGCATCGACGAGCGCACGGCCGGCTACCTGGCCATCGGCCTGGCCGTCGGCGCGGGCGCGCCGGTGTGCATCGCGATGACGTCGGGCACCGCTGTCGCCAACCTCGGTCCGGCGGTGGTCGAGGCCAACTACGCGCGCGTGCCGCTGATCGTGCTGTCGGCCAATCGGCCCTACGAACTGCTCGGCACCGGATCCAACCAGACCATGGAACAGCTGGGCTACTTCGGCACCCAGGTCCGTGCCACCATCGGCCTGGGTCTGGCCGAGGACGCGCCGGAGCGATTGGATGCGCTCAACGCCACCTGGCGCTCGGCCACCTGCCGGGTGCTGGCGGCCGCGACCGGGTCGCGCACCGCCAACGCCGGGCCCGTGCAGTTCGACATCCCGCTGCGCGAGCCGCTGGTGCCCGACGCCGAGCCCCGCGGCGCGGTGACCGCGCCCGGTCGGCCCGGCGGCAAGCCGTGGACCTACACGCCGCCGGTGACGTTCGACCAGCCGCTGGACATCGACCTGTCGCCCGACACGGTCGTCATCGCCGGGCACGGCGCCGGTGTCCACCCCAACCTGGCGCAGCTGCCGACCGTCGCGGAGCCAACCGCCCCAACGGCCGCCAACCCGCTGCACCCGCTGGCGCTGCCGCTGCTGCGCCCCAGGCAGGTGATCATGCTCGGCCGCCCGACCCTGCACCGGCCGGTGGCGGCCCTGCTCGCCGACCCCCAGGTGCCCGTGTACGCGCTGACCACCGGGCCGCGCTGGCCGGACGTGTCCGGGAATTCGCAGGCCACCGGCACCCGGGCCGTCACCACCGGAGCACCGCACCCGGCATGGCTGCGGCGCTGCGCGGAGGTGAACCGGCACGCTGCCCACGCCGTGCGCGGGCAGCTGGAGGCGCACCCGCTCACCACCGGCCTGCACGTGGCCGCGGCCGTGGTCAGAGCGCTGCGACCCGGTGACCAGCTGGTGCTCGGCGCCTCCAACCCGGTCCGCGACGCGGCGCTCGTCGGGCTGAACCCGCACGGCATCCCGGTGCGCTCCAACCGCGGCGTCGCCGGAATCGACGGCACCGTCTCGACCGCGATCGGGGCGGCCCTGGCGCACGAGGGGCGCACGATCGCCCTGATCGGCGACCTCACGTTCGTCCACGACAGCTCCGGGCTGCTGATCGGGCCCACCGAGCCGACGCCGCAGCGCCTGACCATCGTGGTGTCCAACGACAACGGCGGCGGCATCTTCGAGCTGCTCGAACAGGGCGACCCCCGGTTCTCCGACGTGTCGTCGCGGGTCTTCGGTACTCCGCACGACGTCGACGTGGGCGCGCTGTGCCGTGCCTACCACGTCGAGAGCCGCCAGATCGAGGTCGCCGAGCTCGACGCGGCCCTCGACGAACCCGCGGCGGGCATGCGCGTGCTCGAGGTCAAGGCCGACCGGTCCTCGCTGCGACAGCTGCACGCCGCCATCAAGGCCGCGCTGTGAGCCCGACGCGATGCCCGACACCCTGAATTCGGCGAAAGCGTTGCTGCGCATCCTGATCCACGGCCGCAGCGACGAGCCGCCGAAGACCCGGGCGCGCGCGGTGCTGCGGTGGGCGCGGATCGCGGTGCTGATCGTGACCGGTCTTGTCACGCTGCAGTCGGTGCTGCTGGTGGCCGGCGCCTGGCGCGACGACCTCGCGATCCGGCACAACATGGGGGTGGCTCAGGCCGAGGTGCTCAGCGCCGGGCCGCGGCGCTCTACGATCGAGTTCGTCACACCCGAGCGGGTCACCTACCGTCCCGAGCTCGGCGTGCTGTACCCGTCCGAGTTGTCGACGGGCATGCGCATTTACGTCGAATACAACAAGACCGACCCGAACCTGGTCCGGGTGCAGCACCGCAACGCCGCGCTGGCGATCATCCCGGCGGGTTCCATCGCGGTCGTCGGCTGGCTGGCCGCGACGGTGATGCTGGTCGGCCTGGCGGTGCTGGACAAACGGCTGGACCAGCGCCCCGAAGCCCGCTCCGACCCGGTCCCGACGGTCCCGTCGGGGTCTTGAGCAGCAGATTTCAAACGACGTATGCCCCTCGGCAACCTGATCGACAGTCGGCCCTGACACTATCGGGACGTGCGCGTTGCGATCGTCGCCGAGTCCTTCCTCCCGCAGGTCAACGGTGTCAGCAACTCGGTGGTCCGGGTGCTCGAGCATCTGCGCCGGACGGGTCACGAGGCCCTCGTCGTCGCTCCCGACACCCCGCCGGGTGAGCCGCCGGCCGAGCGTATCCACGACGGCATCCGGGTGCACCGGGTACCGTCGCGGCTGTTTCCGAAGGTGACCACGTTGCCGCTGGGGGTACCGACCCCCCGCATGGTGCGCACCTTGCGCGGGTTCGACCCTGACATCATCCACCTGGCCTCGCCGGCGCTGCTCGGCTACGGCGGGGTGCGGGCCGCGCGTCGTCTCGAGGTGCCGGCCGTCGCGGTCTACCAGACCGACGTCCCGGGTTTCGCGGCGAGCTACGGCATCGGCATCACCACCCGGGCGGCGTGGGCCTGGTTCCGGCACCTGCACGGACTGGCCGACCGCACCCTGGCTCCGTCCAGCGCGACGATGGATTCGCTGGCGGCTCAGCGCATCCCGCGAGTGCACCAGTGGGCGCGCGGGGTCGACGTCATCCGGTATGCGCCCTCGGCGCGTGACGAGACGCTGCGGCGGCACTGGTCGCCGCAGGGCAAGCCGATCGTCGGATTCGTCGGCCGGCTCGCGCCGGAGAAGCACGTCGAACGGCTGGCCGCGCTGGCCGCCGGCGACGCTGTGCAGCTCGTCATCGTCGGCGACGGCGTCGATGCAGCCAAGCTGCGACCTTTGATGCCGACGGCGGTGTTCACCGGTGCGCTCTACGGTGCGGACCTCGCCGCGGCCTACGCCAGCATGGACGTCTTCGTGCACACCGGTGAACACGAGACGTTCTGTCAGGTCGTACAAGAAGCGCTGGCGTCGGGTCTGCCGGTGATCGCCCCCGATGCCGGTGGCCCGCGCGACCTCATCACGCCGTGCCGTACCGGGTTGTTGCTGCCCGTCAAGGAATTCGAGGCGAGGCTGCCAGCCGCCGTCGCGCACCTGCTCACCGAACGGCACCGCTACTCGCAGTCGGCCCGGCGCAGTGTGCTGCACCGCAGCTGGCCGGTCATCTGCGACGAGTTGCTCGGCCACTACGAGGCGGTGTTGTCTCCGTTGGCCCGGGCGCAGGTGTCGTCGCGCCGGAGGAGGCGCGCGTAACGCCGGAGCCGGGTCAGGGCGTAAGGATCCAGCCCGTCAGGGCATAAGGATCCAGCCCGTCAGGGCATAAGGATGTAGGACATTCCCGGGACGTTCCTGGCATCGCGGGTCCACCACTGACCGGCGCCGCCGTAGGTTGCGTTGTTCATCTCCGTGATGTTCACCCAGATGCCGTCGCCGCGCTCGGACACCGAATTCACCCACGCAGCATGGCCGTACGGACTGACACCCGGCAGCCACGGCTCGAACACGACGATCGCGCGTGGCTGCGGATCGGTGACGACCGTCCAGCCGTGCGCCCGCGCGGAGTCCGCCCAGTCCATGGCGTTGCCCTGCAGGGCGGGGTAATACCCGCCGGCCTCGAACCACTTCTGCAGCGCGCCCCAGGTGCACTGGCCTTCGGCGCCGGAGTTGACCGACCGGCGTTGTCCCATCGCGCGCCCTGGGCTGCCCGCCGGCGCGCCCGCGGGGTCGAATTGGCCGGCGCAGTCGGGCGTCGCCGCGTTCTGCGTGCGCGTCTCGATGTCGACACCGGAGACGAAATGCCCGTCCGACGTCTTGTACCAGAGTGTCGTGGCCTGTCCGCGTGTCGAGCACACCAACACCAGCCGGTCGTCGACGTCGTACCAGCCGTCCTGGCGCGCGTTGGGTGACGGTTCGGACATGCGCTGGGTCCGTGCCTTGACCGTCGCGGCCGGTTCGGCGCCGACGGATGCGGCGAAAACCAGACCGCCCGCGGTGAGGACCGTGGCCGTTGTGACGCCGACGCGGAGCGCGCTGCGACCGGCGAGCATCCGGGCTTGCCGCAGCGATGCGGATTTCCCGCCGATGGCCTGTTCGAATCCCATAAACGTCGCGTCTCCGTGTGACGAGTGCAGGTTGAGTTTAGATAACGATTGGGCGTTACGCAGGGGAAATCAGAAGATCCGGTGGGGCAGCCGAGGTCGGGAGCCCGCTCGTGCCCGGTAGCGTCTACGTCGTGAGTCGTGCCGCCCTGGACAAGGATCCCCGCGATGTCGCGTCGATGTTCGACGGCGTCGCCCGTCGGTATGACCTGACCAACACCGTGCTGTCCCTGGGCCAGGACCGCTACTGGCGCAAGGCCACCCGGTCCGCGCTGCGGATCGGTTCCGGTCACCGGGTGCTGGACCTTGCCGCGGGGACCGCGGTGTCCACGGTCGAGCTGGCGAAGTCCGAGGCGTGGTGCGTCGCGGCGGATTTCTCGGTCGGGATGCTGGCGGCGGGTGCGGCCCGCGAGGTGCCCAAGGTCGCCGGTGACGCGACCCGGCTGCCGTTCGCCGACGGCGTGTTCGACGCGGTCACGATCAGCTTCGGGCTGCGCAACGTGGCCGACCCGCAGGCGGCGCTGCGCGAGATGGCGCGTGTCACCAGGCCCGGCGGGCGGCTGGTGGTGTGCGAGTTCTCCACGCCCACCAACGCGGCGCTGGCCACCATCTACAAGGAGTACCTGATGCGGGCGCTGCCGCGGGTGGCGCGGGCGGTGTCCAGCAATCCCGACGCCTACGTGTACCTGGCCGAGTCGATCCGCGCCTGGCCCGACCAGGCCGCCCTGGCGCGCGAGATCGGCCGGGCGGGGTGGTCGGCGGTGCGCTGGCGCAACCTGACCGGCGGGATCGTGGCGTTGCACGCGGGGTACAAACCCCTGCGGTGAGGCGAGCGCCGAGGACCGGCTAGGTCCCGGCGCGCTGGATGAAGCCGACCTGCTCGGGGCAGTAGTGACCGATCGCGGCGCCGATGAACTGCAGCGCCTGGCCCTGGGTGGTGCCCCGCGGCAGGTTTTGCTGCAGGAAGACGGCGGACTGTTGGGCGTCGTGGTCCACGCCGCGCTCGATCCGTTGACATTCGATCTTGCCCAGCCACGCGAGTTGGTCCTGGGGGCCGTAGACGCCGAAGTCGTTGACGGTGTTCTTGAAATCGGTGTCATAGTCGGCCTGCGCCGGCGCGGCCAGCGCGATCGCGGCAGCCGTCACGGCGACGCCCGTCGCCAGCCTCGTACACTTCATTAGCGGAACTATACACCGCGATCACGAATTGATCTCGGGTCAGGTGAACGGCGTTCGCCGGTCGATCAGCCGGGACAGCCGGCCGGCGCCGCGCCAGGCCCGCGCCACCGAGTCGGTGTCCTCGTCGGTGACCAGGTTGGCCATCACCCGCACCGCGATCGCCATCAGCGCGGGGGAGCGCATCGCGATCGGCCCGGTCGCGGGCAGGAACCGCTGGAAGGTCAGCAGCAGCCCCAGCCGGCGCGCGACGGAGAACCCGCGCGCGTAGTGGCGCTGCAGCAGCCACGGCCAGACCTGCGACAGGTCGGCGCAGTCCAGCAGGTCGGCGGCCAGCCGCCCGGTTTCCAGGCCGTAGTCGATGCCCTCGCCGTTCAGCGGGTTGACGCAGGCCGCGGCGTCACCGACCAGCATCCAGTTGGGCCCGGCCACCCCGGACACCGCGCCGCCCATCGGCAACAGCGCCGACGCCACTGCCCGGGGCTCGCCGGTGAAACCCCACTCGTCGCGGCGCAGGTCGGTGTAGGAGGAGATCAGCGGGCGCAACGCCAGCTCGGCCGGCCGTTTCGACGTCGACAGTGCCCCCACGCCGATGTTCACCTCGCCGTTGCCCAGCGGGAAGATCCAGCCGTAGCCGGGCAGCACCGCTCCGTCGGGGGAGCGTAGTTCAAGATGCGAGGTCAGCCACGGGTCGTCGGCGCGCGGGGTGGCCAGATAGCCGCGCGCCGCGACGCCGTACACCGTCTCCTGATGCCAACGCCTGCCCAGCTTGCGCCCCAGTGGAGACCGCGCCCCGTCGGCGACGATCAGCTGTCCGCAGCCCACCTCCGTGCCGTCGGCCAGGCTCAGCGACACTACCCGCCGTGACGAGTCATGATGGGCATCAACCACTTTGGACCCGAGAAGCATCCGGGCCCCGGAGTTCTCGGCGCACTGGCGGATCCGGTTGTCGAGCTCGAGTCTGGCCACCGCGCTGCCGGTGGCCGGGAACGACGGGCCCGGCCAGTCCACCTGCACTTCGCCGCCGAACCCACTCATCCGCAGTCCGCGATGCCGGATGCGGGTGTCGAGCCAGCCGCCCAGCCCCAGCCGGTGCAGCTCCGCGACCGCGCGCGGGGTCAAGCCGTCACCGCACGCCTTGTCGCGCGGGAAGCCGGCCGAGTCGACGACGAGGACGTCGCGGCCCGCCCGGGCGGCCCAGGCGGCGGCCGCCGAGCCGGCGGGCCCGGCGCCCACGACCACCACGTCCGCCTTGAGGGCTCTGGTCGCTCTCGTCTGCATGTACATCAGTATGTTTGGTCGGGTGAGGACTCCGGCGACGGTGGTGGCGGGCGTTGACTTCGGCGATGCCGCGCTGGCAGTGACCGTCCGGGACGGCGTCGAGCGGGTCGAGCAGCTCATCGACACCGAACTGCGCAGCGCGGACCCGGTGATGACCGACTCGCTGACGCACCTGTTCAACGCCGGCGGCAAGCGGTTTCGGCCGCTCTTCACGGTGTTGTCGGCGCAACTGGGGCCCAACCCCGATGCCGAGGGGGTGACGATCGCCGGGGCGGTGATCGAGTTGGTGCACCTGGCCACGCTGTACCACGACGACGTGATGGACGAGGCCGAGGTGCGCCGCGGGACACCCACCGCCAATGTGCGCTGGGGCAACAACGTCGCCATCCTGGCCGGCGACTACTTGTTCGCCACGGCGTCGCGGCTCGTGTCACAGCTGGGACCCGACGCGGTGCGACTCATCGCCGAGACGTTTGCCCAGCTGGTGACCGGGCAGATGCGCGAGACCCACGGCGCAGCCGGCAGCGACGACCCCATCGAGCACTACTTGAGGGTCGTGCACGAGAAGACCGCCTGCCTGATCGCCGCGGCCGGCCAGTTCGGTGGCATGTTCTCCGGCGCCGCCGACGAGCAGGTGCAGCGGCTGAGCCGGCTGGGCGGCATCGTGGGCACCGCGTTCCAGATCTCCGACGACATCATCGACATCGACAGCGACTCCCAAGAGTCCGGCAAGCTGCCCGGCACCGATGTGCGCGAAGGCGTCAACACCTTGCCGATGCTCTACGCGCTACGCGAACCCGGGCCCGAGGCGGCGCGGCTGCGCGAGTTGCTGGCCGGGCCCGTCGAACAGGACGAGGCGGTGGCCGAGGCGTTGACGTTGTTGCGGGCCTCGGCGGGCATGGCCAAAGCCAAGCAGTTCCTGGCCCGGTATGCGGCGCAGGCGCACGACGAGCTCGCCCTGTTGCCCGATACCCCCGGCCGGTGCGCGCTGCAAACACTGGTGGACTACACGATCAGCCGGCACGGCTAGCGGAGAACGCCGGGCGTGGCGGAACTCGGAACGTCCTTCCGGGCGTTCAATGAGCAGTTCAATGAGAAGTAGTCGGTCCTGACCGTGATTTTCCGAGTGTTCTGAGGAGGACACCGATGACCTGGCATCCGCATGCCAACAGGCTGAAGACCTTCGTCCTGTTGGTCGGTATGTCCGCGCTGATCGTCTTCGCCGGCGCCTTGTTCGGCAGGACGGCACTGATCTTCGCGATGCTGTTCGCCGTCGGCATGAATGTGTACGTCTACTTCAACAGCGACAAGCTGGCCCTGCGGGCGATGCACGCCCAGCCCGTCTCGGAACTGCAGGCGCCGGCGATGTACCGCATCGTGCGCGAGTTGGCGACTGCCGCGCACCAGCCGATGCCGCGGCTGTACGTCAGCGACACCAACGCGCCCAACGCCTTCGCCACCGGCCGCAATCCGCGCAACGCCGCGGTGTGCTGCACGACCGGCATCCTGGACATCCTCACCGAGCGTGAGCTGCGCGCTGTGCTGGGACACGAGCTCTCCCACGTCTACAACCGCGACATCCTGATCTCCTGCATTGCCGGCGCCCTGGCGTCGGTGATCACGGCGCTGGCCAACATGGCCATGTTCGCCGGCATGTTCGGCGGCAACCGCGACGGCGGCAACCCCTTTGGGCTGCTGCTGGTTTCTTTCCTGGGGCCGGTCGCCGCGACGGTGGTGAAGCTGGCGGTGTCACGGTCGCGCGAATACCAGGCCGACGAGTCGGGTGCCGTGCTGACCGGTGACCCGTTGGCCCTGGCGTCGGCGCTGCGCAAGATCTCCGGCGGGGTGCAGGCCGCGCCGCTGCCGCCGGAGCCGCAGCTGGCCAGTCAGGCGCACCTGATGATCGCCAACCCGTTTCGGACGGGTGAGCGCATCGGCGCGCTGTTCGCCACCCACCCTCCGATCGAGGACCGCATTCGCCGGCTGGAGGCGATGGCGCGCGGGTAGAGCTCGCTCGGCCGTGGCGGCGGTCAGAACCCGGCGCCGTGCACCTCGTGCCCCGGGACCTCGACCATCAGGCCGCGGTAGGCCTGCTCGACGGTGGAGCCGTGGTTGATCACCGCGTCGACCTCCCGGGCGATCGGCATGATCAGGCCGAACTCATTGGCGAAATCCATGATCACGCTGGCGGCTTTGACGCCCTCGGCGACCTGATTCATCGAGGAGATGATCTCGTCGATCGGCTTGCCGGCGCCGAGTTGTTCGCCGACGTGGCGGTTGCGGCTGCGCTGGCTGGTGCAGGTGACGATGAGGTCGCCCAGGCCGGCCAGCCCGGGGAAGGTGTCGGGGTCCCCGCCCATCGCGACGCCCAGCTTGGTCATCTCGCGCAACGCCCGCGCGATCACCAGCGCGCGGGTGTTCTCGCCGATCCCCAGCGAGTAGCCCATCCCGACGGCGATGGCGTAGACGTTCTTCAACGCGCCGGCCAGCTCCACGCCGACGACGTCGTCGGTGGTGTACACGCGGAAGCGCCGGGTTCGCAGCAGCTCCGAGAGCCGGGTCGCCAGGTGCTGGTCGGGCATCGCCAGGACCGCCGCGGCCGCGTATCCCTCGCCCACCTCCCGGGCGATGTTCGGTCCGGCCAGGATTCCTGCCGGATGACCGGGCAGCAACTCCTCGACGATCTGCGACATCCGCATGTTGGTGCCCTGCTCGAGACCCTTGACCAGCGACACCACCGGCACCCACGGCCGCAGTTCCCTCGCCAACTCGGTGAGCACGCCGCGGAAGCCGTGCGAGGGCACGCCCATGACCACGACGTCGGCGCAGTGGGCGGCCTCGCCGAAGTCGGTGGTGGCGCGCAGCCCGTCGCTCAGCACGACGTCGTTGCCGAGATAGCGGCTGTTGCGGTGATTGTCGTTGATGTCGTTGGCGGTCACCTCCGAGCGCACCCATTGCAATGTCGGTCCGCGGCGCGCACAGATGGACGCCACCGTGGTTCCCCACGAGCCGCCGCCGAGGACGACGACGTTGGGCTCGCGCATCTGTGATGCCATGGCGATCAGCGTATTGCCGACCCCTCGGATTGAGTAGTAGTTCACCGGCCGCGCGGCCACCGAAGTCGAACCCAACGACACCCGGGCAGGGGACTTCGGTCCCTAGCCCCGCCGGGCGCGCTGCCGGATCGTCGACGTTGCGCGGTGCTTCCTGCAGGCGAGGGAAAGAGGGACGATGCCCAGATGTCGGTGGGGCCGGGCGGTCGCGGCATTGTCCGCGGCCGCGCTCGCGGTGATGACGGCGCCCGCGGGCATCGCCTCCGCCGATGCTGATGGCCCCCAGCACAATCCGCAGGAGAGGGCAGCGGCGCTCATCCGGCCCGCCGTGATGTACCTGTCGGGCCAGGCGAACGGCCAGGTCCGGTTGCCCGACGGCACGTTGTTGTCGCAGTTCGGCGAGGGCTCGAACATTCCGTTCACGGCGATCTGGTCGTGCACCGCCTTCGTCGTCAACCCCGACGGGTGGGTGGCCACGTCGGGACATTGCGTGGACCCGGACAACGCCAAAGATCTCATTCTCAAGCGGGCCGCCAACGAATACGTCATCCAATATCCGGACTCGGCGATCGGGCAGAACCCGGCCGCGGTCCTGCGGTGGCTGCGGCAGAACGCCAAAGTCGAAGGCGACGGCGCCGACCGGGGCCCGCAGTCCGCGCTGACACTGGTGTACGGCAGCGGGGACCGGGTCGCGGGGAAGCTGCTCGCCAACGTGGTGGATTTCCGGCCCATCAGCAAAGGCGACGTCGCCCTGCTCAAAGTCGAACGGCACGACTTGCCGTCGTCGAAACTGGCTTCCGACGCCGCCGTCAGCATCGGCACCCCGATTCTCGCGGTGGGGTACGCGCAGAGCACGAAACGGATCACCGATCCGTCGCTGGACCCGACGAACAAGAGCGGCACCATCAGCAAGAAGTCGTCCGTGGGCAGCATCCCGGAGTACGAGATCGATGCCCCGGTCACCGAGGGGATGAGCGGCGGCCCCACTGTCGGACTCGACGGCACGGTGATCGGCGTCAACAGCTTCGCACCCGTCGGTGAGCCGCAGCCGTTCAACTTCGTGGCGCCGGCCGCCAGTCTCGCCGCGTTGCTGGCCGGCAAGGGTGTCACGGCCGCGCTGGGGCCGGCCGACGTCCTCTACCGCAGCGGGCTCGGCCACTTCTACTCCGGCCACTACACCGACGCCATCGCCGACTTCGACCAGGCGCAGGCGATGTCGCCCGATTACCCCGGACTGCTGGAGCTCAAGACGAGTGCGGTGAATCTGCGCCGGCACTACGGAGATGCCGCGTTGCTGAGCGGCACCACCCTGATGTGGTACGTCATCGGCACGGTCGCGCTGGTGCTCGCCGCCGCCGGTGGCCTGACCCTCCTGATGACGCGCAGCCGCCGGCACCCGGACGCGCCGGCGACAGCAGCGGGTGTCCAGCTTGTTTGCCCCGGCGACGGCGACAACGTCGAACCAGTCCGCGCCCGCAGGGGTATCAAAGCGGGTGCCGCCCGGCTCCTCGGCGCGGCACCCCCGCCCACGCCGCAGCAGCATTTCTGCTCGAGTTGCGGGGCCGAACACCACCCCGCCGAGAAGTTCTGCCCCAACTGTGGCATGGAGATCCTGCCCGGAGTATCCGACGTGGGGACCGACCGAACCGGCTGACGGTCAACCCGCCGGCGGTGATCCCGTCAGTGCCGCCCGGTCGGCGACCCGGCCGAACACCATGGCTTCCTCGATGCGGTCGAACCGGTAGTCCAGGGCGTCGGCGAGGTAGTTCTGCCGCACGTTCCACGGTCGTCTCGTACCGGACTTGGGCAGCGCGTGCAGTGAGCGCAGCACGTAGCCGGCGTTGATGTCCCAGGCGGGTTTCTCGGTCATCGGTTGGCTGCCGAGATGCGGGTAGGCGTGGGTATAGCCGTGAGAAGCCATGTGCGCCAGCAGTTTCGCGGTCGCCCGTGCGGTGATGTCGGCGCGCAGCGTCCAGGAGGCGTTCGTGTAGCCGACGCACCAGAACAGGTTGGGCACGTCCTCGAGCATGTGCGCCTTGTAGACGAAGCGCTCCCGGGGATCGATCTCGACGCCGTCGAGGCTGATCGTCGTGCCGCCGAGCGCCTGCAGTTGCAGGCCGGTGGCGGTGACGACGATGTCGGCGTCGAGGTGAGCGCCGGAGCTGAGCACGATGCCGGCTTTGTCGAAGTGGTCGATGTGGCCGGTGACCACGTCGGCGCGGCCGGTGCCGATCGCGTGGTAGAGGTCGGCGTCGGGGATCAGGCACATCCGCTGGTCCCACGGGTCGTATCGCGGCCTGAAGTGGGTGTCGACGTCGTAGCCGGCGGGCAGGCTGCTGAGCGCCTTGCGGCGCAACATCCACCGGACGAGGCGGGGCGCCTTGCGCGACAGCGCGAAGAACGCCGCCTCCGACAGTGCGCTGTACATGCGCACCACCAGATGAGCGGCCATGCGGGGCAGTAGCTTCCGGGCGACGGCGGCCACCGTTCCGTACCGGGAGGCCGAGATGAGGTAGGTCGGGGAGCGCTGCAGCATGGTCACCGTCGCGGCGCGGTCCGACAGCGACGGCAGCAGGGTGACCGCGGTGGCGCCGCTGCCGATCACCACGACCTTCTTGCCGGTGTAGTCGAGGTCTTGCGGCCAGTGCTGGGGGTGCACCACGGTTCCGCCGAACTGGTCGATGCCGGGGAAGTCGGGGGTGTAGCCCTCGTCGTAGTTGTAGTAGCCGCTGCCGAAGAACACGAACCTGGCGCGGTAGGTCGTGCGGGTGCCGTCCTGCTCGGTGGTGATAGTCCAGGTGTCGGTGGCCGAATCCCAGTTCGCCGAGCGGACACGGCTGTTGAACCGGATGTGGCGGTCGATGCCGTACTTGCGTGCGGTGGCGGTCAGGTACTCGCGGATGTGCACGCCGTCGGCGACGCCTTCCCGGCGGGTCCACGGCTCGAAGGGGAACGACAGCGTGAAGATGCTGCTGTCGGAGCGCACGCCCGGGTAGCGGAACAGGTCCCAGGTGCCGCCGATCCGCGCACGCTGCTCCAGGATGACGTACGTCGCGTCCGGGTTGCGCTCGGTGATGCGGTAGGCCGCGTCGATGCCCGAGATTCCGGCGCCGACGATGACGACGTCGACATAGCCGTCGCCCTGGCCGTTGGTGTGGAGAGCGCCGCCGGCGACTTCCCGGGGAGTCACGGTCATCGTGAACCTCGCTTGGTTTGTGGGCCTGATCACCAGCCTAGAGACCTACCGGTTGGTCGGGCCAGGGCCCGGCGGCGGCGAGCGTAACGTCGCTGCGAAACATCGGGCACGAGTTCGCAGTGGCGTTACGCTCGCGGTCGCGCAACGCCGGTTACCGGTAGTTGACGAACTGCAGCGCCACGTCCAGGTCGGCGTTCTTGAGCATGGCGATGACGGCCTGCAGGTCGTCGCGTTTTTTGCTGGTGACGCGGATCTCGTCGCCCTGGATCTGGGTCTTGGCGGTCTTCGGACCCTCGTCGCGGATGAGCTTGGTGATCTTCTTGGCGTTCTCGCTGCTGATGCCCTGCTTGAGGGTGCCGTTGACCTTGAAGGTCTTGCCGGACGCCTGCGGCTCGCCGGCGTCGAAGGCCTTCATCGAGATGTCGCGGCGGACCAGCTTCTCCTTGAAGACGTCGACGGCGGCCTTGACGCGCTCCTCGGTCGAGGACGTCAGCTCGATCGCCTCGTCGCCCTTCCAGGCGATCGAGGTGTCGGTGCCGCGGAAGTCGAAGCGGGTGGCCAGCTCCTTGGCGGCCTGGTTGAGCGCGTTGTCGACCTCCTGGCGGTCGACCTTGCTGACGATGTCGAACGATGAGTCCGCCATGGAATCCGTCCCTTCTTGCGGTGGTGGCCGTTTGTGCTTTGTCTACCCGTTCGTTGTAACCTGTCTGGCGGCAGGTTGCCCGAGCGGCCAATGGGAGCGGACTGTAAATCCGTCGCGAAAGCTTCACAGGTTCGAATCCTGTACCTGCCACCAGCATTACCGCTGTTCAGACGCTATTCACGGCGTCCGTGACCGCTCATAACTCCGGGACCGCCCGCAGGCCGCCCGCAGTGGATTCCGCGGCCGCGTCGAACGCGTCGGCCACCGCGTCGAGGTCGTCCGGGAACAAGTGCCCGTAACGGTCGAGGGTGAGCACCGCCGTCTTGTGCCCAAGCAACCGCTGCACCACTTTCACGTTCGCGGCCGCGCTGATCGCCAACGACGCGCACGTGTGCCGCTTATGCGGAATTCCGCATAATGGCGTGCGTCGTGCAACCGCACACCGTCGCAACCGTCAACCGCCGCCGTCGCCTTCTGGAACGTGTACCGCGCCTGGCCGAGGGTGAGGTAGCCGCCGCCGCGCGCCGACGTGAACACCAACGCCGACCCCTCCCGGTCATCCATCTCGGTTGCCAGCAGACGGGCGACGAACGCAGGCACCGGCACCGTCCGGCTGCTGTGGTTCTTCGTCGGACCCTCCACCAAACCGGTCTTGCGGACATACGTCACCGATCGGCGGACCCGAATCCGGCGCGCGGTCACGTCGACATCGGCCACCTGCAACGCCGCCGCCTCGCCGAACCGCAGACCGCACTGACCCGTCGGCGGATAGGCCGGTGATCCACACCTGGAGGTCGTCGTATCGGACGTCGCGTAGCGGCACGTCCCGCCAGCGGGGCAGCACGATGGTGTCGAGGATGCTTCGGCAAGTAGGTGCCGACGGCAAGGCCGCCACCCTCGCCGCAGGTGTCGCTGTTGGCTACGCATTGACCGGTGCGGCCGACGGAACCGAAGCCCAGATCAGCCTCTACGCCTGACCCGAAAGGACGACCCGCACATGCCTAATCCACTCATCCCCCCGCTAGACGGGCAACGCCTCACGTCGAAGCCGTGATGGCATGACCCACCATCCTGCGTGACCGGATCGCCAAGCTGGCCGACCCGCAGATCCTTCTCCCGCACCTGTTCCGGCCGTTCGGCGCACGCGTCGAAGGTGGCGGCATGCTCTACTCGGTCATCAAGGCGTCGGACTTCTTCACCGCCGATCCGGTCGAAAAGCGTTCCCCCGGTGCCGAGTACGCGGTGCTCCGCGGAACAGATCCCGAGTCGAAGTTAGCGGTTGTTGAAGATCACGGCGGTCGGGTGCAGATCCTCGACGAGGACGTACTGCGCAACGACATCAACCGCATCGACGCCGCCACCATCCAATTGACCAACCGGCTCGTCCGCCTGCTCGACGTGCGCGCCGTCGAGGCGATCGAGGCCGCCAGCCCGGAGACCATCGCCGTCGCTACCCCATGGGATGACCTGGTGACCGTCGGACCGGCCACCGACATCACCCCGTCCGCCGACAGGCCCACCGGGCGTTGGGCCGAGGCCGCCGAACTCATGGATTTCGACGAGTTGGGCCACACCGCGGACACGTTGATCTTGCACCCGTCCCAGGCCCGCGCGCTGCGCACCGCGTACGCCGGTGACCTCACCGGGGTTCTGGAATCGGCCGGACTCACGCTGGTGTCCAATGCCCGCGTCCCCGCCGGAACCGCCTACTTGGTGCAGTCCGGTGCCGTCGGCACGGTCGGCTTCGAGGTGCCGCTCACCGTCGAGGTCGTGCCCGAACGCCTTACCCGATCCCGCTGGATTGTGGGCTTCGTCGTCCCCGCATTCGCCCTCACCAACCCGGCGCAATCAAGAAGCTCACCGCGCTCAGCTAGCCCAGAAGGGAACGAACACAATGGAATTCACACCGGAACAGATCATCGCACTACTCGCCGCGTTGGGGTTACCCGACGACACCGACGATCCGCAGTTGGTCGTGGACATCGCGGTTGATCTCGCGGCACAGCTCGGCGACCCGGCCAAGCCGTCCACGATCGCGGCCAGCGCCAAGCGCGCGGGCCTGGAGGTCATCGACGCCGACACCGCCGCCGCGCTGCGGCACGACGCCGCCGAGGGCCGCAAGATCGCGGCAGCGGCAGCGGCAGCGGCAGCGCGCGCACGCGTCGAGGCGTCGGTCGACGACGCGGTGACCAAGGGCAAGATCACGCCCGCCCGACGCAAGCATTGGGTGTCGCTGATCGAGGCCGACCCCGGCATGGCCGACGTGCTCGCCGCCGTCCCGAACGAGACCGCGGTACCAGTGTCCGAGGTCGGGCACTCGGCGGACAACACCGACGATCGCGCCGAATCGGGTTGGTTCTACTAACCCCACAGACCGCGCGGGCAAGGGCGAGGGCAACCGCCCATGCCCGCCGCGGCGCGGTGCACCCCGACGTCTCCTTCGTAGTTGCGCGTCGGGGCGCACCGCGACCACCGCGCCAGTCGGCGCAGCGCGGGCCGTGCGCGGCCACCTCGCCGCCATGGACCACCAGCGCCGCGCTCGTTGGCGCAGCGGCCCGTCTGGGCGGCAAGAACCGCGGACCGCGGCCCGGCCCGACCCCCACCCCCGAGAATGTTGGGTACGGGGTGGGGTGACTTCCGCCCGCGGTAGTCATGCTTTTTTATTGCGCGGCCGAAAAATCCGGCGGCCTCGGCGCGGGTGGCCGATCGACGGGTGTGGGCCGGGTTTCGCGGGACCGTGTGTGGTTGCGGCGCAAGGATTCTGGGCAGCGCGCCGGGTTCCTGGCGGCCGTGACCGCTACCAGCCGGTCAGCTTCTCGATGCGTTCCGGGCGCTCGCCGTCGTCGGGCGGCGTCACTACATAGCCCATCGCTTCGAGCTGAGCAACCGCTGCACTTGGCGCGTCGCGGACGGCCACACGCGTTTGAATGCGCCGCCACTTCGCGCGTCCATCGCGCACGACCGCCTTCCACCCCTCGGAGCCGGGGAAGCCGCAGTCGCGGATCAGGAACTCGACGACGTCCTCAAGGCATGGTCGAAATCGTTCGCCGCCCATCGGCAGGTGAAGCGACTCGATGCTGTGTGGTGTGTCGTGGTTCAGCCGGGAAAGGATGTGTGACAACGCGCCGCGGTGAGCGGTGATCTGCACATGTGAATTCGGCTTGCTCCGGGCTTCTCGGTCGTATTCCCAACGGATGATGGGGGCGCGGTCCAGCTTCGCCTTCAGCTCGAACTTGGAGTGCTCGACGGCCAGATAGTGGCTGTACGAGTCGACACACAGCTTGTAGACAACATTCAGTTCGGCCAGCTCGTCCCCAACGTCGTCACCGGGCGCGCAAAGGTCAACACTTCCGTCGATGACAGCGCGCAGCCTGTCGCTGTCCGGCGATGCCAGCTCGGCTTCGATCTGCCACTTGTCGTCGTGCTCAAGGGCGGTGATCGCGTTTTCAACGTCCGCGGCGAAATTGATGACTTGTTCGTTGAACTCCGCGTGAGAAATGGGCATGACAGGACCGCAGTTGCTGCTACGCGCGTGTCTCCCCGAGCAGGAATGCGATTGATTCGAGCTGTTCCCATGCGTCGTACTCGTCGCCGACGAGCGCGTAGTGCGCCGCCCGGTTGCGTAGCTCAGCCAGCGATAGATCCAACTTGGCAAGGATCTGTTCACGCCGGGCACGCAACTCGTCGTCGGTCAGGGTTGCGATTTTCGTCATTTCATCCCCCTGGTACGTCGCCCGGTCGACGCCACAAGTGTCGCACCCGTGGTGTCCGTCCCGTCGCATATCGTCGCGTCTGTCATGCCACCAGATTGCCGCATGGCACCGACAAGCGGCTCCAACGGCTGCCGATGGACGCCGGTGGGCGTTCTTGTTACCGGTTCGCGTCGCGCCTGGCCTGCAATACGCACTCGAAGATGGCGTCGTTGTAGGTCGCCCAGTTGCCGGGGATGACGTCGCGGCCATCGGGCAGGAGGGTGTACCGTCGGGCGTCGCTGCTCAACCCGTACACCGCGCCACCGGACATCACCCATGAGTCCGCGCGATCGTCAGCAACGCAATAGCTACCCCTCGCATGGTCGGTGAGCCTAGCTTCGCCGCCCGCAGATCGCCCGCAGATCGCCCGCAGATCGCCCGCAATAGTCCCGCGACACAACGCGGCACACCAACACCGTCAGTGTTGTGCGTCTGAGCTGACGCGGCAGGAGCGCCTTGTGCGGAGTGATTCACACGCCGGCGTGCTGGTGAACGTCCGGCCACACGCACCGTTGACGCAGATACCCTATGGGGGTATGGTCGGCGACCGGAACGAGTCTCCCTGCCCCACATAGGGTGGGAGGGTATAGTCCTCGACGAGGCTCCGGGTGGGCCCGCGTCGCTGACAGGTTGACGACAGAAGGAAGTGGCAGGAATGGCTTGGTACGGATTGGCAGGAAAAGCCTTGCCCGCGTTGGTGACCGGTGTGGTGGGTGCCGCAGCGTACGAGGCCTTGGCGAAGGCGCCGTGGCGCACGATGACGGTCAGCGCTGCCGCGGTGGGTCTGCGCGGGGCGCGCGTCACCGAACGCGTGACCAGGCAGGCCGCCGAGAGGGCGCGTCTGGCGACGGCCGACGTGCTCGCCGAGGCGGCCGAGCGGGTCGGCGAACAAGCCCCCGTGCCGGCGGCGGACTCGCCCGCCACCTCGACCCGCGAGGGTGGCAATGCCTGCCACTGAGGCCCTTGTCACCGGAGCGCCGGTGCGCGCACCTGCCGCTGACACCGGCCCCGCGCTCGAGGTCGTCTCCCAGGGCGGTGGACGAATTCGTGTGCGCACCAAAGTGTTTGCTATGGATCAGACCCTCGCGGTCGCGATCGAAGAGACGGTCGCCCAGGTGGCCGGGGTGCGTGCGGTGCAGGCCTATCCCCGGACGGGATCGGTGGTGATCTGGTATCTGCCCGACGACTGCGACACCGCCGCGGTGCTGTCGGCGATCATGGCGGCCCGGGACGTCCCCGCGGCTTCCGTGCCCGCCCGGGCCCCGTACTCGGCGAGTGTGGGCGAAGCCGGGGTGCTGGCGCGGTTCGCCGGCGGACTCCTGCGCGCGCTGGGCGTGTCGTCGGGTGCCGGCACCGCGCAGTCCGACGGCGGAGGCAGCTGCCATCAGCCGGCGCCGTCGTGTCACGGGGCGCCGCCCGCCGATCCGAAAGGCGAGCAGCGCACCTGGTTGCGGCGGGTGTGGCTTGCCGTGCCGCTGGGCCTGGTGTCGATGGCGGCGCCGATGCTGTTCGGCGGCGCGTGGGCGGGCTGGTTGGCGTTTGCCGCGACGGTGCCCGTGCAGTTCGTGGCCGGCCGGCCGTTCCTGGCGGGAGCCGTGCGACAGGCGCGGGCGGGGTCCGCGGGCATGGACACCCTGATCAGCCTGGGCACGCTGACCGCGTTCGCGTACTCCACCTACCAGCTGTTCGCCGGGGGACCGCTGTTCTTCGACACCGCCGCGTTGATCATCGCGTTCGTGGTTCTGGGCCGCTATTTCGAGGCCCGGGCCACCGGCAAGACCCGTGAGGCGATCAGCACGCTGCTGGCGATGGGCGCCAAGGAGGCCTGCCTGCTCGTCGACGGTCAGGAGGTGCTGGTGGCGGTGGAGCGGGTGCAGGTCGGCGACCTGCTGCTGGTGCGGCCCGGTGAGAAGATCCCCGTCGACGGCGAGATCCTCGACGGGCGCGCCGCGGTGGACGAGTCGATGCTGACCGGCGAGTCGATGCCGGTCGAGAAGACGGTGGGCGACCAGGTGGCCGGGGCCACCGTCAACACCGACGGGCTGCTCACCGTACGCGCCACCGCCGTGGGCGCCGACACCGCGCTGGCCCAGATCGTGCGCCTGGTCGAGCAGGCACAGGGCGGCAAGGCCCCGGTGCAGCGGCTGGCCGACCGGGTTTCGGCGGTGTTCGTCCCCGCGGTGCTGGGCGTGGCCGCGCTGACGTTCGTCGGGTGGGCGCTGCTGGCGGCCAACCCGGTCGCGGGCATGACGGCGGCGGTCTCGGTGCTGATCATCGCCTGCCCCTGCGCACTGGGCCTGGCCACCCCGACGGCGATCATCGCCGGCACCGGCCGCGGCGCAGAGATGGGCATCCTGGTCAAGGGCGGTGAGGTGCTGGAAGCCTCCAAGAGGATCGACACCGTGGTGTTCGACAAGACCGGCACCCTGACCCGCGGCCAGATGCGGCTCACCGATGTCATCGCCGACAAGCGGCACAAGAGCGATGTGGTGCTCGGGCTCGCCGCCGCGGTCGAATCGGGTTCCGAGCACCCCATCGGTGCGGCCATCGTCGCCGGCGCCCGCGAGCGCGACCTGGATGTACCGGCCGCGACGTCGTTCACCAACCTGGCCGGCCACGGCGTGCGCGCCGAGGTCGACGGCCAGTCGGTGCTGGTCGGGCGGCGCAAGCTCGGCGAGGACAACGGCCTGCGCCTGTCCGAGCATCTTGCGACCGCGGCCGCCGAACTCGAAGAGCAGGGTCGCACCGCGGTGTTCGTCGGCCGCGGCGACCGGGTGGTGGGCGTGCTGGCGGTGGCCGACACGATCAAAGACGACGCCGTCGAGGTGGTGCGCCGGCTGCACGAGATGGGGCTGCAGGTCGCGATGATCACCGGCGACAACGCCCGCACCGCAGCCGCGATCGCCGAACAGGTCGGCATCGACCGGGTGCTGGCCGAGGTGTTGCCCGCAGACAAGGTCGACGAGATCCGCCGGCTCCAGGACGAAGGAAGGCTGGTCGCCATGGTCGGCGACGGCGTCAACGACGCCCCCGCGCTGGTGCAGGCCGACCTGGGCATCGCGATCGGCACCGGCACCGACGTGGCCATCGAGGCCTCCGACATCACGCTGATGTCCGACCGGCTCGACGGTGTCGTGCGCTGCCTGCAACTGTCGCGTCAGACGCTGCGCACGATCCACCAGAACCTGGGCTGGGCCTTCGCCTACAACACCGCCGCGATCCCGCTGGCCGCCTTCGGGGTGCTCAACCCCGTCGTGGCGGGCGCGGCGATGGGCCTGTCCTCGGTCAGCGTGGTGACCAACTCCCTGCGCCTGCGCCGCTTCGGCCGCGACGAAACGCGCAAGGCCCTGCCCGAGCGGCTCGCGATCACGTGATCCACGGCATCCTGCTGCGGTGGGTCGTGACGGGGTTGTTCGCGCTGGGCGCCGTCGAGTGCGGCCTTCCGATCCTCACCCAACGCCGGCCCGCGAGGGTGATCGTCAGCCACGGTTTGCACGTCGCGATGGCGTGCGCGATGGGGGCGATGGCCTGGCCGTGGAGCATGCGATACCCGACCACGCCACTCGCGGTGTTTTTCCTGCTGGCGGCGGTGTGGTTCGCGACGATCGTGCTCGTCGCCGACCCCGCGCCCGCCCCGCGGCGCCTGAGCGGGTACCACGCCCTGATGATGCTGGCGACGGCCTGGATGTATGTCGCCATGAACGGTGGCTCGGCGCGCATCACCGCCGTGAACTGGCTCGGCGCACTGATTTTCACGGTCGCAACGCTTTTCTGGATGCTGCGCTACCTCACCGACGCCGGCGCCGTCCGGGTCAGATCCCTGGGAAACCTGGCGCAGGCCGCCATGGCCGCCGGCATGGCCATCCTGTTCCTCGCGACATTATTCTGCATCTGATCCGCCGCGGCACCCGGCTCCGGGGTTGCCGTCGTCACGTGTCGACGTGCAGTCGCACCATCCTGGTGGTCGACGTCTCGTCCAGCTCGACGACATCCGAGCGCGAACGCAGAAAGTCGCTGAAAGACTTGAAGCCCAGCGACTTCTCGCTGAACGAGGGGTCCATCCGCTTCATCTGTGCCTTCACTGCGGAGTTGTGCAGCCAGTCGACGTCGTCTTTTTCCAGCCCGATCTGCAGGGCCCGCGTCAGCAGCGCCGTGGCGGCGGCCTGCGGGTCGGGCGGCTCCGGATCCTCGGTCGGGGCCTCCTCGGCCGGGGCCGCTTTGGACCGGCCACCGCGGCGCTGCGGCGGTGCTTTCCCCGTCTCCGCCTCGGCCGTCGCGGGTGCCGGTTCGAGGGCCGGGACCCCCGGGAGCGCGTCGTAGATGACGAAGTCGTCGCAGGCGGCGGCCAGCGCGCGGCTCGAAGAGCCGGCCACCCCGATGCCCACCACGTAGCGGCCCAGCCGCTTGCACCGCTGCGCCAACGGGATGTAGTCGGAGTCGCCGGCCACGATCACCACGTGGGTCAGGTCGGGCAGCCGGAACATGTCCTCGACGGCGTCGACGGCCAGCCGGATGTCGGCGCCGTTCTTGCCGTAGGCCGCGGCGGGGAACAGTTGCACCAGGTCGACAGCACGCGCGACCAACTGGCCGCGGTAGCCGGCGTTGACGTCGGCTGACCAGTCGGCGTAGGCGCGGGTGAGTACCAGCGTCCCGAACGAGGACGCGAAGTCGAGGATCGCCGCGACGTCCACCGTCGCGCGGGCCCGCCGTTCGGGATCGAGGCCCTTGGCCTTGTCCCGCTGGAACGAGTTGCGTCCGTGAACCTGGTCGTAGCGCGAGATCACGATGTTGTCGAAGTCCAGATAGACGGCCACGCGGGGGGCAACCGGTTCGGTCATGGGTTAGATCATCGCCGAGGCGATGTTGGCCGGGGTACACCGGTGCTCCGGATGCTCGCGGCCGGGCCCCGGCCTCAGCCGTGGGGCGGACGCCAACACGCTACCCTTCGAGACCATGGCGCCGACCCGGGCGAAGCTGGCCGATGGCCGTGAGCTGCTGTTCTTCGCGCTACCCGGGCACCGCCCGGCACCCGTAGCCGACCGCAGGCCACTGCCCGAGCACGCCGCGGACCAGTCACAGCTGCGGTATGACCGCACGACCGGGCAGTGGGTGATCGTGGCGGCGCGCCGCCAGGACCGCACCTACAAGCCGCCCCCCGACCAGTGCCCGCTGTGTCCGGGGCCCAGCGGGCTGACCAGCGAGGTGCCCGCCACCGACTACGACGTCGTCGTCTTCGAGAACCGGTTCCCCAGCCTGTCCGGTGCCGGACCGGCCGCGCCGGTGCCCGGCGACGGCTTCGTGTCCGCCCCCGGGCACGGCCGCAGCGAGGTGGTCTGTTTCTCCAGCGCGCACACCGGATCGTTCGCCGAACTTCAGCCGGCGCACGCGCGGCTGGTCGTGGAGGCGTGGCGGCACCGCACCGCCGAACTGACGGTCACCCCGGGCATCGAGCAGGTGTTCTGCTTCGAGAACCGCGGCGAGGAGGTCGGGGTGACGCTGACCCACCCGCACGGACAGATCTACGGCTACCCGTACCTGACCCCGCGGACCGCCGCCATGCTGGCGCAGGCACGCCAACACCGGATGCGCCACGGGGGCAACCTGTTCGCCGACCTGCTGGCCGCCGAGGTCGCCGACGGCAGTCGCGTCGTGGCGCGCACCGAGCTGTTCACTGCGTTCGTGCCGTTCGCGGCGCGCTGGCCGGTCGAGGTCCACATCTACCCGAACCGCTTCGTGCACAACCTCGTCGAGCTCGGCGCGGACGAACTCGACGGATTCGCCCGGATCTACCTCGATGTGCTGCAGCGGTTCGACCGCCTGTACCCGGCTCCGCTGCCCTACATCTCGGCGCTGCACCAGTACACCGACACGGCCGCGCAGGCCGACGGCTACTTCCACGTCGAGCTGATGTCGATCCGGCGCAGCGCGGACAAGCTGAAGTACCTGGCGGCCTCCGAATCGGCCATGGATGCGTTCATCGGCGACGTCACACCCGAAGAGGTGGCCCGGCGGCTGCGGGAGCTGGGATGAGGGTCCGCTACGCCGCGCCCGGGCGCATCAACCTGATCGGCGAGCACACCGACTACAACCTGGGATTTGCGCTGCCGATCGCGCTGCCGCAGCGCACCGTGGTGACGTTCACCCCCGACGGAGGCGACGAGATCGCGGTGGCCAGCGACCGCGGCGAGGGCACGGTGCGCATCGCCCTGGGCACCGTGCCCGGCGACGTGACCGGGTGGGCCGCCTATGTGGCCGGGGTGGTGTGGGCGTTGCGCGGGGCCGGCTACGCGGTGCCGGGCGGCGCGATGGCGATCACCAGTGAGGTGGAGATGGGCTCGGGTCTGTCGTCCTCGGCGGCGCTGGAATGCGCGGTGCTGGGCGCGATCGC